>DAGM01000059.1:13588-41225 GCA_002495735.1 Euryarchaeota archaeon UBA54 | reverse complement strand
TTGAGCAGTATGCGCGAACAGTCCTCATCCTTCGATGTCGCACGCATCGTGCGTGAGCTTTCCGAACTGATAGGGGCTCGTGCACGCAAGGCATACCAGCCGCACTACGAGCAGGTCGTCGTGCGTCTGAATCGGAAAGGGGTGCCGTCGACTGATCTAGTAATCGTCAGAGGTCGTCGTATCTACACCTCTCAGCGCGACCGTCCGATGCCTTCGAAGCCTTCTCAGTTCGCCATGGTTCTGCGCAAGCATCTCAATAATTCACGTCTAATAGCAGTCGAGCAGTTTGGCTTCGACAGGGTCATCGAACTGACCTTTGAGCATGGCGGCGGACGACTCAAGCTCGTTATCGAGCTGTTCCGCGACGGCAACGTGATACTGCTCGATGGCAATGGGGTCATCATCCAGCCGCTCACTCATGCCAAGTACGCCAGCCGCTCGTTGAAGCAGGGAGTTGCCTACGCTCCGCCTCCTGAGACTGTCGACCCGCGCAATATGGATCGATCAGCACTCAATAACCTGCTAGACGGCAGCGAGCACGACCTAATCCGTACCCTCGCTGCCCGAGCCAATTTCGGTCGAATCTACGGCAGCACAGCATGCTCTATTGCTGGACTTGAAGAGAAAATGGGTGCAAACTCGCTCGACTCCGGACAACGCGATGCTCTGGAGGGAGCCATACAGTCGATGCTCGTTGAACTGTCGGAAGGTGATGGGGCGATGATGTGGATGGTCGACTCCGAGGCCATACAAACATGGGAGGCTGCCGATAACGAAGCCGACCGAGACACTGCCTCGTCTGGGATTACTGAGATTGCCCCAATCGACCTGTCATACACGGACGGCAGTACGATAGTGAGAGTCGCATCGCTGTCTCTGGCCTACGACGCCGTCTTCGGCTCGCACGACGCTGCTGCTTTCATACGCCGAGAAGAGGAGCGGTTGGTCGAAACCGGAGAGGACGATGGAGCAAGGCAAGCGAAGTTGGACCGTCGAGCAGTGCAACAAAGCGCAGCCATAGACAGGTTCCACGAGCGTGCGGCTATCACTCAGGAGCTGGGCAAGGCGATTCAGGACAACTGGGAGCATGTGGATTCACTGCTGGCGCAGGTCAACGACGCCGTCGCCTTAGAGGGCTGGCAGAGTGTTGGAGACAGAATCTACGACATACCCTGGATAGACAGTGCGGACCCGGCGAAGCAGACCATAGTGGCCTATCTGCCAGACGAGGAGGGTGAGCCGGGTGCGAGCATCACTCTCGAGGTCTCAAAAACAGTGCATCAGAACGCTCAGCGCTACTTTGGGGAGGCCAGCACCAAGAAGAATAAAGCCAAAGGCGCTCAAGTGGCTCTGGCCAGTACCGAGCAAGCTCGCGAGAAGGCCGAGAAGCGTGCTGCCAAGGACGCTGCAGCGGGGAGGCTTAGAGCGAGGCAGCGCAGCAAGCGCTTCTGGTTCGAGAAGTATCGCTGGGCGATGCTCTCAGGCGGCCACCTAATCATCGGCGGGAAGGACGCGAAGGGCAACGATCTCGTAGTCCGAAAGCATCTATCATCTAACGATCTTTACTTCCACGCTGATCTGCACGGGGCGCCCTCGTGCTCGCTCAAGCTGAAAGACGGGTTGGCGCCCAACCAGAACCCCTCCGAGGTCATTCCCAAGGGTGTGGCCTCGTTGCAGTTAGTCCAGAATCTGGCTGAAGGAATCGAAGACGCTCGCGAACTCTCGGAATCGATGCACTCAGAGGCTGCGCAAATCGCGGTCTGCTGGTCGAGAGCTTGGGGGAGCGGTGGTGCAGCAGCCACCGCCTTCCACGCTAGACCTAGTCAGGTCTCAAAGACCACCGAGACTGGCGAGTCTCTGGGGCGAGGCTCATTCGTGGTACGGGGCCAGCGGGTATGGCACCGCGACCTGCCTCTGGAGCTGGCCATCGGCATGGCAGTGGTGAATGGGGTCCCAATGCCGGTGTCAGGTACTCCTGCGACAATCTCAGAGAACTTCGAGAGATGGGGCAAGGTGATTCCCGGGAGAGAGAAGAAGGAGAGTGTGGCCAATCGTATCTCCAAGGCGACCGGTCTGACTCAGGACGACCTGTTGTCCTGCCTACCTCCCGGTAACTGCTCAATAGAGGACCACGGTCTGATTCAGTCTTGATCTCGAGACTGCCATTCGGGCGCGGTAATAGCATATAGAGCCGAATCGACATAGCAATCATACAGCCACTCCCTATCCTTGGTGATGCCTTCGAGTCGCATTCCTAGTCGCTCAGCGATAGCACGACTGGAGGAGTTGTCGATGGCCGCTTCGAGCACGAAGCGATGGAGTCCGAGATCGTCGAAGCAGTGCTCCATTAGACGAACACAGCTACGAGTGACAATTCCTTGTCCGGTGTGCTCCTCTGACAGCCAATATCCGACTCCGCATCCCCGGTTGCCACGGTCTATCCAATTCAGGCTCATAGATCCGACTAACTCTCCGTTCATTCTGATGGAATAGAGGACTCCATCTCCCCTGTGATACTCCTCTAGAGCTCCTCCAATGAAGGAGATCTCATCTTCTACGCTGTTGGTGTCGTCCAACCAAGGAAGCCACTCTCTGAGATAATTCCGATTAGCATCAACAACAGAGAACAACTCCTCTGCCTCGTCAGGCATAATCTGACGAAGTTCTAGACCCTTCTCGATTAGTAGGGCCGACTCGGGTAGGGAAGAAAAATTCGAAGGTGTCGGCCCACCACATCTACCAGACATGGAATTTCGGTATGGTTCGGGCGTTTAGAGGATTTGGGGTCGGCGACAATGCTTCAAGCAGCGGCCATCAGGCAGGAGCATGGGAGAGGGAGGCTCGGGCAACTGGAGTTATGCCGATTACCTGCAATTACATGAATTGCTGGAGTTGCAGGGAGATGATCGGAACATCAACTCAGACGAGATGCACTTCATCATCGTCCACCAAACCTTCGAGCTTTGGTTCAAGCAGGTGATTCGTGAGTTGTCTGAGGCCCGAAACATCCTCGGCGGTGACCACGTCCCCGAGGACGACATTCCTCGAGCTGTTGATCATCTTGGTAGGACCACCGAAATCTTCCGGTTGATGGCGAACCAGTGGACTGTGCTTGAGACGCTTACACCGCAAGGCTTCCTCGCCTTCCGCGACGGTCTTGGGTCAGCCTCAGGGTTCGAGTCTTTTCAGATGCGCGAGTTCGAAATTCTCCTCGGCCTCGATAACGACGACAGGATAGGTGGGATGGACCCGCTTTCCAGTTTCAGGAGGATGGCGGAGGGAGACGAGCGCAGTGCGACCATACTCGCCCGACTAGAGAATGCGATGTCGCAGCCATCGCTCTACGAGTCGATGATGAACTGGGTCGAACGAACTCCAATCATGGGCTCCTCATACGGTAGCAAGGGCGATGCAGAGAATGTTAGAGCATACATTGAGACTCATCTAGAGGCCCACAGAGCTGTCTGTGAGGAGGCTGCCGAGAGATCTGCGGGATGGGGTGCAGGCGACCCGAGCAAGATGGCGGCTAGAATGGCTGCCGCCCATGATGGGGCGGTTTCCTTCCTGATGCCTGAGGGCGAGGTCAGCCGAGCCCGTGCTGGTCTGCTGTTCATCGAGTCCTATCGCGAACTTCCGCTACTGACTTGGCCTCGTACTCTGATTGATGCAATCGTAGAACTAGAGGAGTCGATGGTGAAGTGGAGGCATTCCCACGCGCGCATGGTCGAGCGTATCATGGGAAGAAGAATCGGCACAGGAGGGACCAGTGGGGTTGACTACCTTGATGCGACTTCGCAGTATCGCATTTTCAAAGACTTGTGGGGAGTCAGGACGATACTGGTCAAGCCAGAGAAGAGGCCTGCTCTAAAGAACGCCGAGTTCTATGGCTACACTGCTGAATCGTAATCGTTGGCACGACCCGTCAATCGGACCATTGAAGGCTCGCTCGCCTCTCGAGCGTGTCATGCCGCAAGCGGTCATCTGCGCCTATGCCCGGACCCCCGTGGGCAAGCACCGCGGTGCTCTGTCCGGTTTCAGCGCCACCGAACTCGGCACGTTGGCTGTGAAGGAGCTGTTGGACCGAGCCGGCATCGATCCATCGAGTGGTCTCATCGACCAGGTCTACATGGGCCACGTCCTACAGACCGGTGCCGGACAAGCGCCTGCTAGACAGGTGGCAGTCAATGCAGGCTTGCCAGTCAGCACCCCCTGCACCACCATCAACAAGGTCTGCGGTTCAAGTCTCAAAGCTGCCATGATAGCAGCTACAGAGATCAGCGCTGGCGTCTCAAGCCTCGTAGTAGCTGGAGGGATGGAATCGATGAGTAACGCCCCTCACTTCATCAGAGGGGCCAGGCGCGGCGATGACATCTCCTACGCCTCGCTGGAGTCAGTGCTTGTGCACGACGGCCTAAAGGATGCGTACACCGGAGAGTCGATGGGCAACACAGGCGAGACTATTGCTGACGAAAATGGCATCACACGAGAGCAATCCGACGCTTTCGCCGTGCGCTCGCACGCTCTGGCCAACAAGGCTTGGGAAGAAGGTTGGTTGGACAAAGAGGTGTTCGCCGTCGGTGGACTAGAGCGTGACGAGGGTATCCGCAGCGGCTCGACTATGGAATCTCTAGGTGACCTAGAAGCCGTTTTCATAGAAGGTGGACAGGTCACAGCGGGAAACTCCAGTCAGGTCTCAGACGGGGCCTCAGCAGTGCTGATTGCATCCGAAGAGGCTGCTAATCAGCATGGTCTGCCCGTGCTGGCGCGTATTGTCGGCTATGCTACCTCAGGCGTCGAGTCGCACCGAGTGATGTCCGCCCCCATCCCAACCGTTCACAAACTCCTCAAGCAGACCGGGATGAGCATGGAGAACATCGACATTCTAGAGCATAACGAGGCCTTCGCAGCGGCCTCGTGTGCCATTCAGATAGCTCTTGGCGCTTCAGAAGGCCGTTTCAATCCTCATGGAGGAGCGGTGGCGATAGGCCATCCACTAGGGGCTACCGGTACTCGCTGTCTGATGACTCTAGTGAACGCCCTCGAGCGCTCCGGAGGGAGCCGTGGCATCGTGACGATATGCCTCGGCGGGGGCAACGCCGTTGCCATGATGGTAGAGCGCGATTGAAGGGATGGCACGCCCCCTATGGGGGGCGACTAGTTTGTCATAGGCCTTATTTGGGGGTCGCTGGTCGCCCGGCCGATGGTAAAGCCCGCAAGAACCCACACACGCTTCGAAAAGGCGAGGATTATCGGTGCTAGAGCGCTTCAGATTAGCATGGGAGCTCCTCTCTTCGTAACCGAGGACGAACTGCGTCAACACTTCAGCGATGAGTTGATTCAGCTGTACGGTGTTGAAGAGGCAAAGTGGAGGGTCGTTCTAGACCCCAACAAGATAGCGATGCTGGAGTACCAACAGCACCGGATACCGATTGACGTAGACCCTCACACAGAGTGAGTCCGCATCGGTTCGGGCAAGTCTATTTGTCTGAACACCGAGGCTCTCTCACAGGGGGGATTTTAGTTGCTCGACGGGATCCAAGCCAAGCAGTTGACTGGGGCTTTGGTGATAGTCACCTTCCTCGTCATCGCCCTTGGCGGCGTGATTCGAATCTACGACGCAGGGGAATCATGTCCGGACTGGCCGACCTGCTTTGGCACGATTGGTTTTGACGTCTCAGAGGCCGAGCAAGAGGCATGGTACGAGGCCAATCCCGATGAGATTGACTCAAGGGGGAGTGGCCACCGTTACACGACTTTTCAGATCTTCACAGAGTGGGCGCACCGACTGCTCGCAGGAGTTGTTCTAGGGCCTCTTGTGCTCCTCAATTGGCTGATAGTCAGACGTGAAGAGGAGCTCGGTTCCGAGGTCCATCTGGCTTCCAGCATTGCGGTGGCCCTGATAGTATGGCAGGGGGCTGTGGGATGGCTGACGGTAAGTATGGACAACGAGCACTGGAGTGTCGCCCTACATCTGGGCTCAGCCCTCGCATTCATGCTCAGCCTAATCTGGCTCTGGCTAGCGATATCAAAGGACCATCGCAAACTGCCTGATTGGGCAAACTTCGAGGCGACTTCGAAGAATTGGAGGGGTCGGTTGTTCTGGCTTTCTACGGGAATCCTGTTCACACTGTTCTCGGGCGCCTTCGTTTCGACAACCAATGGAGCGAATGCCGCTTGCGGGGTCAACGGTTTGTTTGAATCGTGGCCATTGTGCCACGGAGAGTTGATTTCGTCGGTTCACGACTGGGTGCTGCAGTCTCAGGTCATCCATAGATGGATGGTAGTTGGAGTCGCAGCCAGTCTGTTGGGAGCATCATGGTTGGCCTGGAAGGAATTCGGCTCAGACAATGTGTTGTACAAGTGGTTCTGGTGGTCGACCGCCCTGTATCTGGTAAACATCGGCATTGGAGCCTCGTACATCCTATCATGGGATATCAGTGACGGCTATATCGAGTACCTCTCACTGATCCATCTGCTTGTAGCCTCACTCTCTTTCATCGTCCTATCTACGGCTTGGATGGGAGCGACAATGGGGCTTGTAAAGGAGGAACAGCATGAATGACCTGAGGCCATACTTCTCCCTGACCAAGCCACGGGTGGTCGTGCTCCTACAGATTACTGCGTTGTGCTCAGTGCTGGTGCACGACCAGCTCGGTGGCGGACTAGATGCAAACACAGCGCGGACAGTGCTGGTGGTATTCGTAGGAGGGTACCTGAGCGCTGGGGGCGCCAATGCGATCAACATGTGGTACGACAGGGACATCGATCCACTGATGACGCGCACGAAGAACCGGCCCGTGCCCGCGGGTGAGGTCTCGGCCAACGCCGCTCTGGGATTCGGAATCACCCTGTCACTTCTCGGAGTAGCGTGGTTTGAGATATTGGCCAACTCAGTGGCCGCATTCTGGTCGGCTTTCAGCATCCTGTTCTACGTATTCATCTACAGCATATGGCTGAAGCGTACAACGCCGCAGAACATAGTCATCGGCGGCATCGCCGGCTCGACGCCGCCCGTGATAGGCTGGGCAGCGGCTGAGGGCGAACTCACGGTAGCTACTGACTCGGCCCGGGTTATGTTGGAGTCACTCCTCGACCTAGGCAGCCTGATGCCGTGGTTCATGTTCCTGCTAATCTTCCTGTGGACTCCTCCTCACTTCTGGGCGCTAGCACTGTACCGTTCCGAGGAGTATGGGAATGTGGGCATCCCGATGATGCCGAACGTTAAGGGAGCAGAGAGGACGGTTCGCGAGATGAAGGCATACGCTGCGCTTCTAGTGATTTTGTCGATAGCTGCCCCAATGAGTTACGGCGGTATAAATGAGAGCGACGCCATCTACCAAGTCCTCGGCTGTACGACAATTGGACTGAGCATTTGGTACTCGAGCACAGTCTGGAGAGTGGATCTAAGCGAGCAGCGCGACCCCACTGGGAGGATACCAACGGCCGCCCGCTCCTTCTTCGTCTCCATGCTCTACCTAGCCCTGATGTTCATAGTTCTAGTCACAGCCAGTTTCGGGCTACTGGGCGCCGGAATAGGTGCTGTTCTAGCTGTAACTGCAATGGTTCGCAGCGAGACCCGGGCGAAGTCCTGAGAGCCCGATGGCTTCAAACACCGAGTGCACCATCGCGCTGCGTCGTAAAGGAGGTGGGGCAATGAATGAGCAGGACCTGATTTACGATTGGAACAAGATAGATTACGAGATTGAGCGAGATGGGTCGAACCACCCGCATGAATTATGGTTCGACGACGAGACCTTGCGTGACGGTCTGCAGAGCCCGAGTGCTCGCAACCCGACCATAGAACAGAAGATTGAGTTAATTGACTTCATGGAGTCCCTCGGAATCCAAAAAGCGGATCTCGGGCTTCCCGGTGCTGGACCCTTTCATGTCGGCCACATCGATGCAATGCTCACTCACATGGGCGAGAACGACTACGCGCTGCGCCCTGGATGCGCTGTCCGTACGGTGGTGAGCGACATCGAGCCACTGGTAGATCTGCAGGCCAAGCACGAACGGCAGATACAGGCTAGCGCCTTCCTAGGGACCAGTCCAATTCGCCAGTATGCAGAGGACTGGACGATGGAGAAGATTATCTCGACAGCCGAGAAGGCTGTATCATTCGCCATCGACAACGACATTCCAGTGATGTTTGTCACCGAAGACACCACGCGCAGTAAACCAGAGGATATCAAGGCCGTATACACTAGGGCACTGGAGCTCGGTGCTGACCGAATCTGCGTGTGCGACACATGCGGGCACGTTACCCCCAACGGAGTCCGCAAGTTGCTCTCTTTCATTCAAAACGAAGTGATACCCGACGCAGGGGTGAAGCGACGTGACATCGAGGTCAACTGGCACGGGCATCAAGACCGTGGACTTGGCGTCGCCAACAACCTCGCTGCCTACGAGGCCGGGGCCGATGTCATCCACGGGACCGCCCTCGGAGTGGGCGAGAGGGCCGGCAACGCCCCTCTCGACCAGACGCTTGTCAATCTCAGCCTTATGGGAGTGATTAGCAATGACCTGACTGCCCTAAACCAATACATGCGCAAGGCGCACGAATACGTCGAAGTTGCTCTGCCTCGCAACTACCCTGTGTTCGGCAAGGACGCCTTCGAGACCGGGACGGGTGTGCACGCGTCCGCAGTGGTCAAGGCGATGAAGAAGGGTGACCACTGGCTCGCAGACCGCATTTACTCTGGAGTACCTGCTGCGGACTATGGGCTGCAGCAGGTAATCCGGATAGGTCACATGAGTGGGCGCTCCAACATCATCTGGTGGCTACAGCAGAACGGCTACGAAGCGACTGACGAACTGGTATCGAACTTGTTTGAAGTGGCCAAGGGACAGCGTAGAATGATGACCGATGAAGAGGTCCATACAGCCATCTCAGGATTCCTCCAGTCATGAAGCAGGTGCTTCACGCTATAGACGAATGGCTAAATGTCGAATGCGTTCGAGTTCGGTCATGCGCACGGCGCTAGCGGTACTCATCATCCTCCTATTCGCCCCCCTTGGGGGCGTGATTGCTGACAGTGCGGGGCAGCCAGACGACCTTGGAATAGAGGGCGACGAGATACTGCCTACATACTCGCGAGCCGTGCAGTTGGCCTTCGAAAGAGTCGGGGACATGAGTGGCTACTCGGAGGAGGATATCGAAGGAGTGCACGAGTGGCTTGTCGTCACAAGAGTCCCCATCGAAAAGCACCAATTGACTAAGGCAGCGCCTGAATCGAGCGAACCGGCCCCTATTCTTCGAGGAGCCTACATCTGGGTTTTCGACTACCCACTCAAGTCGGTGGCTCTGCTCCAGCAGTCTCTTGAAGCGGGTGAAATTGAATCATTCTCACCACTGCTGGAGAAGAAGCAGGAACCGCGACTCTCGCCGAACGACACAGAGTTCTCAGAGCAGTGGCACCTTGAGAACACCGGCCAGACCAACGGCTTATCGGGAGAGGATGTCAACGTCACCAGCACCTGGGACACCTACACCGGATCTGGAGTAGTAATCAGTGTGGTCGATGATGGGCTCGACCATGCCCACAGCGATCTCAGCCCTCACTACTCATCGCTACTCTCGTACGACTGGTGCAACGACGATGGTGATCCCAGTCCCTCCAGCTGGAACGGTCACGGCACGGCCGTGGCCGGAGTGGCCGCTGCAGTCGGGAACAACGCACTGGACGTCACCGGAGTCGCATTCAACGCAACCATTGCGGGATCGACGTTGATTGCGTGCTGGGCTGGTGATGCGACCGAAGCTGATGCACTGAGTTACGAGAGTGACGATATCGACATCTACACCAATTCTTGGGGCCCTGCTGACGACGGTCAGACCCTCGAGGCGCCCGGACCGCTAACTCTGGCGGCCTTCGAAAGTGATGCCTACGACGGACGCGAGGGATTAGGCAACCTAATCACATGGGCTGCAGGCAACGGCCTCGGCTCAGACGACAACTCAAACTACGACGGTTACGCCAACAGTCGCTTCACCATCGCCGTCACCGCAATCGACCACGACGGTGACCAGTCCTACTACGCTGAGCCGGGGGCGAACATACTCGTCGCAGCGCACTCCAATGGTGACGGCGAAGGTATCACTACGACCGATATCTCCGGCACAGGCGGCTACAACAGCAGCGGCAACGTGACTCATACCTTCGGCGGCACCTCTAGCGCCACCCCGTTGGCCGCTGGAGTCATTGCGCTGATACTCGACGCCAACGAAAACCTGACTTGGAGGGATGTGCAACACGTTCTAGTCAACAGTGCGCGCATGAATGATGCCAGTGACTCGTCATGGGGCGTAAACGGCGCCGGACACGACGTCTCGCACAAGTACGGTTTCGGGGTGGTCGATGCCGGCGCCGCCGTCTCTGTAGCCGAGAACTGGATCAACGTAGGAGATGAGTTGAACTCCACCTACGGACCCTATGCTCCTTCGGCAAACATCCCTGACGATACGCCTGAATGGACCGAATTCACGACTATGGTTACAGACGAGTACTCACTCGAGAGCGTAGATGTGGCGGTCGACATAACTCACACTGCGAGAGGAGATCTCGATATCGTACTAGTCTCTCCTTCCGGAACTGAGTCTTGGTTGGCTGAGTCACGCAACGACAATGGAAACCACTACTCTGACTGGATGTTTAGCACTGTAAGACACTGGGATGAGTCTTCATTGGGAAATTGGACGCTGAAGGTACGTGACACATCTTCGGGTGCGACTGGCACACTAGATTCATGGGAGTTATTATTGCATGGAGTAGACATAGACTACGACCACGATGACGACGGATTGAGCGACCAGAATGAGACGCTGGTATACGGTACTGACCCCTATGACTCCGACACCGACGATGATGGATTAAGCGACTTCGATGAAGTGATGATACATGGAACAGACCCATTGGCTATTGATACCGACCTTGACGGGCTGAGCGACTGGTCTGAAGTGACTACCACTGGTACTGATCCGCTCGACTCTGACACTGATGATGACGGGCTGAGCGATGGTGCTGAGATTAACTTCTGGCAGAGTGACCCTCTTTGGTACGACCCTGATGCCGACTCCGACCTATTCTACCACTTCAATGACTGTAACGATACAAACCCAAATGTCAACCCAGGCAGGCCGGAGCTACTGAACGACATCGATGACAACTGCGACACCTTTGTCGATGAGGGTTACAACTTCACCGACAGAGACAATGACGGACTCAAGGACTGGAACGAGTACCACGTCCACGGCACTGACTACATGGACTCCGACACCGATGACGACGGGCTGGATGACGGTGAGGAAGTCAACATCTACGCCGCCCTTGGCTCGGACCCGTTGGTGTATGACCCCGACTCTGACTCAGACTTGTGGTACTGGTTTGAGGACTGCGACGACGAGGACGGTAATCGATCTCCCGGCCACGTCGAACTGCTCGACAACTTCGACAACGACTGCGACTTCCTAATCGACGAAGATTACTGGGACCGCGATACCGACAACGACGGGCTGACCGACTACGACGAGTATCACAACATCACCACCGACTACCTTGACGGGGACACCGACGGCGACGGGTTACCCGACGGCCTAGAGTACAATGAGTACTCCTCAATGGGAGCCGACCCGCTGGTCCACGACGACGATGCTGATTCCGACGGCTGGTACTGGTTCCAAGACTGTGATGACGAGGATTTCGACAGAGCGCCGCTCAAGCCCGAGGCCCTCGATGGCAAGGACAACGACTGCGACGAAGTCGTTGACGAGGACTTCTTCGAACTCGACAGTGACGACGACGGACTGACTGACTTCGATGAGTTTCACAACTTTACCACTGACCCGGGGCTGGCCGACAGCGACGCGGACGGGATGTCGGACGGTCACGAGGTGATGGTCAGTGGCTCAGACCCCATGCAGTTCAACTTCGACCGCGACGAGGACGGATTCTACGACTTTGAGGACTGTGAGGACCTTGTCGGCACCATCAACCCTGCAGGAGTCGAGACTTGGAACGGCCGAGATGATGACTGCAACGATGCAGTTGATGATGGATTGAGCAGGAAGAACTTGGTCACAACTATCCCTGACTTCCGCCAAGTGCACTTGTGGGACGCGGTCAATGAGAGTCTTGTTCTCAGCATCGGCCCGATACCGGAAAATGTCGTCGTCTCGCTGTCATGGCAGTTTGGCGATTACACATTGACGGAGAACGTCAGCTCCGACGGGAGGGGCATTGTCATCGAACCTATCGACTGCGATGCCGGAGACACCACTCTAACCATCTACCTGTGCGGCCAAGGTAGTGGACCGCAGCAGATTACTGCAACCCTAGTTGACTCGGGTCAGACTACTGTCTTCGTCTGGGACATAGACATGGATGTATGGATACCGCCGGAGACACTCTCAGAGAAGTTACTCTCTTTCGTCACTTCTCCTACCGGGCTCGCTGTGACCCTCGTGGCGCTACTATCCATGATAGGAGGTTGCGTCTACGCAGTGGGAAGATTCTCGCACAAGCGCAAGCTCAAGGACGCTTACGAGGCGTACGATCTGAAACCAGAGAAGTTCTCACTCTCACCGGAGTTTCAGGACTACGATTTACCCTCCGCACCTGATTTGGGTGCCCTCATAGGGCAGCATAATACTCCTGTTGAACTGCCATCCGTACCGGTATTCGAAGATGAGGACGAGATACCTCGGGCCCCTAAACTAGACTGACTAAGCCCAATTTGGATCAGCCTCGCCGGCTTCCTCATCTGCTGGATCTTCCTCGTTGCGCCCCCATTCCGCGTCGGGTGAGCCGCCGGACCATTCCCCTGCCACTGAGATATCCTCGACGTCCTCGTCCTCCCTCCAAGGGGGCTCGCCGTCTGAGCCGCTGGTGACGAGGCATCCCTCCGGATCCAGTCGCTTGCGAAGAGTCCTGATGCCGCGAGACACTGGAAGGAGATGGCCAATTGGTGTGCCGGCGTTGACGAACGGGTGGGTAGCGGTCGAAATCAGCAGGCCTCTGGTCGGAGAGAGGATGTCGTAACTCTCGCCGGGCCTCTCTGGGTCTGTCACCGTGGCAACCGTCTCACCATCCTCGACGAAACTACCTGCTGGAGTCAATACATCGAGCAGCCCGCCCTGGTCGGAGCGAATCCACACCGATCCGGAAGCTAGTATCCTGAATCTTGGTCGGCTCGGGTAGCCGGGTAGAACCTTGAGGCTGCGGAGTACATTCAGCACCCCATAGATGGCGACCTGTACGGATTCCGGGTCAGCCTCGTTCGAACCACCGCCCTCGTAGGTTATGGCCCCAATTCCAGCATCATTGGCGGTCTTGCGCAGAGAGCCCTTCGGACCTACATTGTCGAGTATCGTCTCAATGCCGAACGACCTAGCAATCCGATTGCTGGGGCGATCTGCCAAGTTAGCACGAATCTGGGGCATGTTGGTTCGACCGACAGCAGCAGTATGGAGGTCGATCAAATGATCGCTGCCCGAGATAATTTTGTGCCACAACCGGTGTGCCACTCTTGAGGTGGTGTTGCTATCGGGCTTTCCGGGAAAGCTCCTGTTCAAATCTCTGCCATCCGCCATGTACCTGCTCTGTCGCCGATATCCAGGTAGATTGACCACGGGGACTATTCGAAGCGTTCCAGCCATAGCAGCAGGATCAATCGCCTTGTCCTCACCGAGGAAGTTTGGCCCGCATAGGTAGGTCAGAGCTAGCGGTCCTACGAGCTCGTTTCCGTGAAGGGCCCCGAGCACAGTGACCACAGGTCCAGGCCTGGCTCCGTGGACTACGGTGATGGGAATTGGCCACGACTCCCCGATGTCGACATCCAGTAAATCAAATTCAATCTGTCTCACGGTGCCGGGACCTATTCTCTTCTTGAGGAACCTGTGATACTTCGGGCCATTCTTCCTCGACCACCTCTTCGGAGTGCCCTGGGTGTCTTCGAGGGCTTTCTCTATCTCCTTGCGCCGACTTTGTGGAATTTGATTGGCGACCTTCAACGGTTGCGACCGTCTTCGCTTGGATCTCGGGGCCGCTGCCTCAACAGGGACGTCATCCTGTGAACTCGAATTCGTGTCTGTCACCGGTTCACGGAAAAGGTCCCTCGATTAAGAGCATGCGTCGGCCAGACTCTAGAAATTTTCAATTCCTAGTGCGCCCTCGCAAGTAATATGGAACAGAGAGGGCCATCAGTACAGGAGGAGCACGCCCCGAACAGTATCTGCTTTGGCTGTGGGCCAGCCAATCAAAACGGCTTGAAAATCCGCTCGTTCCGCAGCGAGCACGGGTTGGAGATGGAATTCTCACCCAAGGCTGAGCATCAGGCATTTCCAGGTATGATTAATGGGGGGATAATCGGGACACTGCTGGACTGTCACGGGAACTGGACAGCATCGATGGCCCTAATGGACCAATCCGGTGAGTCCGAACCGCCCTGCACCGTGACTGCATCTTACTCGATTAAGCTCAGGAGACCCACTCCCTACGGGGTTGCTCTGCAGGTCAGCTCGAAGATCGAGGAGATTGAAGAAGGCCGAGTGAAGGTGAGAATGACCTTGAGAGCGGATGGCGAGGTCTGTGCCACTGGAGGGGGACTCTTTGTCGCCGTAAAGGAGGGCCATCCCGCCTTCCATCGCTGGAATTAGTCCTCACTACTCGGCATCCTTTAGAACGGCCGAATCGAAGACGTGCTGTGACCCAATCAGCAGGGCCTCCCTCGCGCAGGCTCGAAGACCTCGGACTGGACGAGAGAATCGTGTCAATGCTGCACGAGAACTGGGGCATTGAGGAGCTGTTTCCGCCTCAGGCGGAGGCTTTGCCGTACGCCCTATCAGGACGTAATGTGATGCTTACCATACCGACCGCCAGCGGCAAGTCACTGGTAGCTTATTTGGCCATCGTCCACCGGTTGACCAGTGACCTAGAAGGTGCTCGCGCTCTGTATGTGGTGCCGCTGAAGGCTCTGGCCACTGAAAAGGTGGCTGAATTGAGGGAGATTGCCTCAGTAGTCGGCCTGCGCGTCGGCCTCGCCATCGGCGATAGAGGGAGCGAGACCGGGATGATAGAGGAAGCAGATATTCTCGTGTGTACCAGTGAGAAGCTGGATTCACTCCTACGGACTCGCTCTGAAATGATGGACAGGGTCGGCATCGTCGTCAGCGACGAGTTTCATCTACTGCATGACCCGGGGCGTGGCCCGACTCTCGAGGTCTTGCTATCGCGCATCCGACACAGGAGGCCTGAAGCCCAGATTATTGCCCTTTCCGCCACCGTAGGAAACGCCACAGAGATGGCAGAGTGGCTTGACTCCAAGCTGATTGTATCCGACTGGCGCCCCGTCACTCTGCGCTACGGCACCTTGACAGGGCTGGATGCTAGAGTGCACAGAGTAGATGGATCTGGAGAAGAGATGCCGCCTGAACCACGCGAGCTGGAGGGCAAGACTACCCGCCCGCTGCAGGCAATTCTGCAAGACACTGTCCAAAACGGTGGGCAGCTTCTCGTCTTCGTGTCCTCCCGCGCCTCTGCCCAGAAGGAGGCACGCGAGCTCTCCAAACACATCCAGCGGATGCTGATTGAGGGCAGCCATGACTTCGATGGTGGAATAGTCGAGAGATGGGGAGATATCGCTGACAGACTCGGCGGAAGCGGCGACTCCTCTGCCACGGTGGGCTCGCTGGAATCTTCGCTCAGAGGTGGTGTTGCCTTCCACCACGCAGGACTAACCAGTAAACACCGCAATATTGTCGAAGACTCGTTCAAAAGCGGTGACTTATTCTGCGTGGTCGCCACACCGACGCTCGCGCAGGGAGTCAACCTACCCGCGCGAACGGTGGTGGTCAGGGACTACAGGAGGTGGAGCGCGGCTGCGGGCATGACAATGCCCCTTCCCGTACTCGAAATCTTGCAAATGATGGGCAGGGCTGGCCGGCCAAAGTACGACGTCGTCGGTGAGGCGTGGTTGCTTGCAAAGAGTCGTGACGAGGAGTCCCATCTGGTCGATTTGTACCTGCACGGCGAACCTGAGGAAGTGACTTCAAAACTCGCCAATCCAAACGCCCTGAGGGCCGAGGAGGATCCTGCTTTGCTCACTCACGTCCTATCCATGGTAGCTACCGGAGGCACCGCTGACAGGGACGCACTCGGGAAATTCTTCTCCAAGACATTTCTCGCAACCCAGTTAGATTCTGAGTCCCTAGCTGCTAGAATAGACGACGTAGTCAGCTGGCTCGCATCGAACGGGATGATCGACAGACTCGGAGAATCTGAAGAGGTGAGGGCGAGAATCCTTGAAACGCCTCCCGTTGAACAACCTGAGGATTGGGAGGACGAACTTCCTTCATGGGTCGACTCCGCCTCCGAAGTGACAGGCCTAGATGTTGCATATGAGCCGAATAGAGGATATGGTAAGAAGCCTCGTCGCGGCCCCCCTATCTTTGGTTTCCGTAAGGCCAGTGCGCATGACTCGTACGAGGCTGACCCTCCTGAGTCGTCTTCGATGGCCTACAGTGCCACACCTCTAGGAAAGAGGGTCGCGCAGTTGTACCTCAATCCAATATCCGGGCGCATCATACGCGATGGGTTAGGCAAGGCCATGGCCACCCTCACAGGAGAGGATGATTACGGGCAGGTCTCCCCCCTGAGTCTCTTGCACCTAGTCTCTTGCACCCCCGACTTCCTGCCACTATGGCCGAGAAAGGGCGATTACGACGCCATTCAAGCCGCTCTGCACGGCCATGAGAGGGAGTTTCTCACCGAGGCAGTGGACCTTGACGAGGAGCGTCGGATGAAAGGTGTCCTCGTACTCCAATCGTGGACCGAGGAGGCCCGTGTAGAGCATGTAGAGAGGGACTGGGGGGTACAGCCGGGGGACCTGCGAGGACGCGTCGAGTTGGCCGAGTGGCTACTCTACGCGACTAGAAGGATTCTGGCTGAAGACGAGAAGCTCTCTTCGATGGACAGGAATGCTCATCGCACCCTAGTAGAGGCAGTCGACGAGATTCACCGCAGGGTGCGGTACGGATGCAAGGCAGATCTCCTAGGTCTGGTGGCCCTGCGCGGAGTCGGCAGATCCAGAGCGAGGCAGATGGTGGACCTGCTGGGCGTCTCCAACGCCGCAGACGTGGCTGCTCTGACCGAGCGGGACATGCAGAAGTTGTCTGATCTGCGTGGATGGAGTCCCCAACTGGTGGATGGAGTGGTCGCAACGGCTGGTCGCGCTGTTAGGCGGGGTTCGCGATAGAGACCCTTCTTCAACGGGAGGCCATCGCAGCGCATGGACCAATCCTCGTCAATACCATGGTTCCCAGCTTGGGGCATCGGCTTCGGAGAAGCGATGGTTGAACCGAGCGAGGTTGTTGCGCTGTTTAGAGAGTGGAGGCCTAGTGAGAGATGGCTGCTTCTGGCCTACGACGCCGCTTGTAGTGAGGTTCGACTGTGGACGGCTTGGACCGCCCTCAGAAGACTGGAGGATTCGAATCGCATGGTGGCAAGGACCTGTGATGCAGAGTTCCTAAGGCTAATCTCAGGCACGCATCAACTCAGTTCCGCCTTCGAGCGTGCCGGCATCAGCAGCGGCGACCAGTCAGCTTGGATAATCCACCTGCCGGAAACAGTGGTCGGAGAGGAGTTTGGCCAGATGGAGGTTTCACGCACTAGCTATCTGGACAACGAGATCGAAGCGACTAGGCTGATAGAGCACCTTGAAGCGAGGCTGCTCGCCCACAGGCCCGTTCCAAGCGAAGCTGGCTTACTGAGACTAGGTGTCATCGAGAGTGGGGACTCAATAGAGGCTGCGAGGAGAGAGGATGCTTTCCTTCTCCACACCGCTCTCGCTGATATGTAAGCGATTGACCCTATGGAGTCAAACTCATAGGCGGGACGCCCGAGGGTTCCTCGGGGAAAATGGCGAAATTTCACGGATTCAGGCACTGCGTCACCTGCAAGGTAAACTGCACTCCGGGCAATTTCGTAGACTTCGAGAGCAAGAGGTACTGCACAGCATGCTGGATTGAGGGGAATAACCCTGAGCATCCAGAACTTGAGCTAATCAGACAGCAGGTCATCGACTCGGCAGAGGAGTGGAAGTGTGCCAAGTGGAGTCGCCAAGAGGGGCCTCTGCCAGATGGCCCGAGACCGGCTCGCAAGTGAGGTGATAGTTTGGGTTCTGGATTCATCACTGAGGATTTTGATGCTGCTCAGTGGGAGAACATTGAGCCCTATGCTCACGACCTCTTGAATCGCGAGTTGAACTGCTCGGGCTGTCTCGAAACTCTGATCAAAGACTGTTCGATTCTTTCCGAGCACATCTCTGAGGCGGGAACGCTTCTGAGCATTGCTATGACATGCGACACCGAGAGCGAGGCCAAGCGTCAGGCCTACCTAGACTTCATTGAGAACGCCCAGCCCAAATTGTCGGAGTTCGGCGACGCCTTCAACCGCAGACTTGCTGAACACCCCTCAGTCAGCGACCTGCCGCCTCGCTACGACTTGATGATTAAGTGCATCCGGACCGATATCGAGACCTTTCGAGAAGAGAACATCCCACTGCAGATCGAAGAGGCCAAATTGGAGACGGAGCACAGCACCATCACCGGAGCCATGACAGTAGAGTTCGAGGGCGAGGAGAAGACATTTCCGCAGATGGCCCTCTACTTCGAGAGTACTGATCGGAGTATCAGGGAGGCTGCTTGGAGGGCGGTCATGGAGAGGATAAGTCAGGATACGGAGAGGCTGTCTGAGATTTACGACAAACTGATTCAAATCCGGCATCGGATAGCGGTAAACGCTGGATTCGATGACTACCGCTCCTACATCTTCGAAGCCAAGCATCGCTACGACTACTCTATGGAGGACTGTCTCGAGTTTCACGACTCAATCGAGCGCGTCTGCGTACCGATGATGCACGAAATTCAAGAGCTTAGGCGCGAGGCTCTCAGAGTTGTTGCGTTGCGACCGTGGGACGTCAGCGAGAAGAGTGGTGGTGGGGTGGACATTCACGGAAGGCCGCCGCTGAGGCCCTTCGAGGATGTCGAGGGGCTAATCACAGGCTGCTCGGACGTCTTCCACGACATGTCCCCCGAACTGGGGGGCATGTTCGACATGCTGAGAGAGAGGGAATCTCTCGACCTTGAGAGCAGGAAAGGCAAGGCACCGGGCGGCTATCAGGCCAACCTCGAGAAGACTCGAATACCATTCATCTTCATGAACGCGGCTGGCACTCACGACAACCTGTCTACGATGTTGCACGAGGCCGGGCACGCGTTCCACTCGTGCTACAGCTCCGACTTGGAGCTCATAGGGGAGCGTAACCCACCTCTCGAGTTCGCAGAGGTAGCCTCGATGTCTATGGAGCTGATGAGTCAACCTCAATGGAACGTATTTTACAGTGATGAGGAAGCCCGTAGAGCGAAGCTCGATGATCTCGAGAAGATCGTCTGCTTCTTACCATGGATGGCCACTATAGATGCCTTCCAGCACTGGGTCTACGCCAATCCCGAACATACTCGCGAAGACCGATCTGAACACTGGTTAGAGTTGAGGAGGAAGTTTGGTCCGAGGATCGATTGGAGTGGTTTTGAGGAGCTGAAAGAGACCTCCTGGCAGGGTCAACTTCATCTGTTCCAAGTGCCTTTCTATTACATCGAGTACGGAATAGCGCAACTCGGGGCGCTGCAAATGTGGCAGCACCACAGAAGAGACGCGGCGGATGGCCTCGCCCGCTACGCACGGGCTATGAGGCTGGGCAACACCAAGCCGCTCCCGGAACTGTTCGGAGCCGCCGGTCTCAACCTCGGTTTTGACGAGGAGCACGTCGCATCGCTGATTGGCGAATTGAGCGAGGCGATGGCAGAGATTCGAACCTGACCGGCAGTATATTGCCCCCTACGGTCTAGCGGTTTAGAGGTGGAAGGATGGAAGGTGTCTCCGAGGTAGGCTACTTAGGACGACTGAGGCAATTCAGCCGTAATGCCCGGTTGTACCTGCTGCACGTCATCGGGATGGACCTGATTCACGGGGCCTGGGAGGTCCTGTTCAACCTCTACCTGCTGGCTGTAGGCTTCGATGTCAAGTTCGTCGGCATCAGAATCGCCGTTCTTGGCATAGCAGGTTCGCTGGCCTCGATTCCGGCGGGCAAGCTAGCCGATCGCATAGACCGTAAATGGGGATTCATCATCGGTGATGGAGGAGGGGCCGTGTGTGCGCTGATACTCATTATGTCCACCAATGCGAATACAATCCTAGCGTTCTCAGCCGTCTCAGCCTGCTTCAGCGCGCTGCACCATGTCACTGAGTCGCCGTTCATGGCGGAGAACTCCGAGCCAGATGAGAGAATCCACCTATTCAGCGTCGAGCAAGGGTTGGGCACTCTCGCAGCGATGGTAGGGGCACTGATTGCGGGGTTCCTACCTCAGTACCTCATCGCCTCAGAGGGATTGTCTCTTGTCGAGGCCTACAGGTGGGCGGTCCACATCGGAATAGCATGGTGGTTCCTATCTCTGATACCAGCTATCATGCTCAAACGGCATGTCTCGGAAGAGGTGGCCAAAGCGAGGGCGGAGGTCGCGCAGGATGAACGCAGCGGCTGGCTCTCGGCTCTCCATAACCCGAAAACAGTGTACCGATTCGTAGCTATAGGGACTCTGCTATCTCTGGGAGGGGGTTTCGTTCTCAGGCTAGCTAACGTGTTCTTCCACTACGACCTGCACGCTCACGAGCACCAGATCGGGATGGTCTTTGCAACCGGCTCGTTCTTCCTCGCCATAGGGGCATTCACTGTTCCTTTGGTGGTCGAGCGGCTAGGAGAGGTTGCTACTATCGTGTGGACGAGGTTTGCAGCGATTCCCTTCATCCTCCTCATTGGCTTCGCGCCGGAGCTGGCCTCACCCGAGACCGTGGTTTCCTTAGCTGGTCTCGCATGGGTCCTAAGGACAACCCTGTTCAATATGTCAGGCCCAGCATTCGAGGCATTCAGTATGGGTCAGCTGCATCCAACAGAGCGGGCCACTTACATTGGCATATCACGCTTGTTCGGAAGTGCGATGGCCGCAGTGGGCGGATATCTGGGGGCGGTCCTGATGAGCGGGGGTGACTTCCGCACCCCATTCATCGTGATGGCAGTGCTGTACGCGATATCCACTGCCCTATTCATGCAGTGGTTCAGAGGCACCCCTGGTCTTTCGGACTCGAGAAGCCTACGGGAATCAGTCCCGTAGGCCCTCGGATGTCACGGTAAAGACCGCTTCGCCCTCAGGCAGGTTAGGACTGTCGACTAGGCGGGCTATGCGTCGGCCCCCCTTCGACTTCCTGAGGTACAAGCGGAATGTGCTGGCGTGTGCTACGATGTGCCCTCCAATGGCTCTAGTTGGATCTCCCCACATAGCATCGGGCTTCGACATGACTTGGTTGGTCACCAGAATTAGAGCATTCTGGACGTCTGCGACTTGCTTGAGCTCCTTCAGGTGGCGATTGAGCTTCTGCTGCCTAGGGGCCAGCATGCCGCGCCCGATGTACTCTGAGCGAAAATGACTGGTCAACGAGTCAACGATGATTAACTTGACATCGATGTTCTTTGACATCCTCTTGATCTCATCCACTAGGAGTATCTGATGGGCTGAGTTGTAAGCCCGGGCGACGTGAATCCTGTCAAGGACGTCCAGTGGATTTATCCCGATAGCTTCAGCCATCTGCGTTATCCGCTCGGGCCTGAAAGTGTCCTCAGTATCGATGTAGAAGACCTCGCCGTCGAATCCTCCCTGATCCAAGGGTAGGACCGTATTGACTGCAAGCTGATGCCCAATCTGAGTCTTACCACTGCCGAACTCGCCGTAGACCTCTACGATAGCCTGGGTCTCGAAGCCACCACCAAGTAGCTCATCCAATGCCGAGGTTCCTGATGTGAGCTTCTGCACCTGTCGGCGGCGGTCTAGAAGTGCTGTGCCACTGAGGAAGCCACCTATGTTGGCCATCTTCTTCGCGCCGGAGATGATTTTGGCCGCTACGGCCTCGCCCAGTTCGGCTTGCTCAGCCAGCTCAGTCGGGCTCATCACCGCTATAGCGAGCAATTCGTCGAAGCCTGCTTCGCGCAGCTTCTCCGCTGTCGCGGGACCGACCCCTGGAAGATCCTCTACGGTACTCTCAGGATCATCCACATCAATCACTATCTTGCTTTCTTCAACCTTCTCACTTGCTGTCTTCTTGGTCATGTCCCTCACCTTGTTACAACCTCTATCGGGGTTCGATAGTACTTGAACAAATGATTGACCCGTGCCGGCGGTTGAAAGTGCTTCACATCGTCGTTTGCTCTCAGTACAACGATTTTCACTTTTAGTGTGTTTCGTCTGTGGTAGCGGGTGGTAGATTTGAACTACCGGTCTCCGGGTTATGAGCCCGACGAGATAACCTGGCTACTCCAACCCGCTATGTCCTTGGGTCTACGGTTGGTTATATGAACAGCACCTTAGACGGAAGGAAAGCATGAGTGCGCACGCGAACAGTCATGGGACTTCTCGCACCGCAGCCTTTCAGGTGAGTGGAGTGACTGACGGCCTACTGATTCGCAACTCGGCAATGGTCATCGGCGACAGTGTCGCTCACGGCGACCTGCGAGTGGCTGGAGGGAGGATTGCGTTGGTCGCCCCTGGAGGAGGTCTGGATCCGCTTGACGGTGAGACCGTGATTGACGCTGAAGGGTTGCACCTGCTTCCAGGTGCAATCGACCCTCAGGTGCACTTCCGTGAGCCCGGACAGCCTGAGAAGGAAGACCTCGGCAGCGGCAGCAGGGCCGCGGCTGCCGGTGGAGTCACCGCCTTCCTAGATATGCCAAACAATGTCCCAGCCGCTACCACCTTGGAAGCGATGCGGGCCAAGTTAGACTCGGCGGCTCGCAGCACGGTGACTCATCATGGCTTCTTCATCGGTGCCACTCCTGACAACGTGGTCGATCTGCAGCAGGCAGTGGGCACCCCCGACTCTCCCTCGCCCACAGCTGGAATCTGTGGCATCAAGGTGTTCATGGGTAGCAGCACGGGAAACCTACTGGTGCACCAGCAGCAGCACCTCGAGGCCATCTTCGCGGGCACCGCTGGCATCATCGCCGTTCATGCTGAGGACGAGGACAGGTTGAACGCCCGCAAGCCCGAGTTCGCGCACAGGACTGATGTCTCGGCACACGCTGAGTGGCGGGACAGCGAGACTGCTCTCATCGCCACCAAGAGAGCGGCGGCGCTGGCGGAGTCGCACAGACACAGGCTGCACGTCCTGCATCTGACCAGCGCCCTCGAAGCCGATTGGCTGGCGAACAACAAAGGCAGCCTAATCACCACGGAGGTTTGCCCCCAGCACCTCACTTTCGACGACAGTGACGTGGCCGAACGCGGCACTAGACTGGTGATGAACCCGCCAATCCGATACGCCGAGGACCGTGAGACGCTGTGGCGGCGTCTAAGGGATGGTACCATCGACTGCATTGCCACCGACCACGCCCCGCACACGCTTGAAAACAAGAAACTGGGATTTCCGCAAGCGCACGCGGGAATGCCTGGTGTGGAAACTTCACTGCCACTGATGCTGACGCACGCGGCTGACGGTAAATGCAGTGTGCCCGACGTAGTCGGCTGGATGTGCGAGGGGCCTGCCCGGGTCTACGGCATGACCGGCAAGGGTAAACTGGCCAAAGGCATGGACGCCGACCTCGTCCTCGTCGACATGGAGTCACGCAGGAAGGTTCACGACACAGACATCTGGGCCCGTGTCGGTTGGACGGCACTCGATGGGATGGCACTGACAGGATGGCCGATGCTCACCATCGTCGACGGAGTGGTAGTGCACTCGCGTGATGTGGGCGGTACACTGCGCGGCAACGCTGTGGCTGCACCCGGATCCACCGGGCGCGCTCTCGAGTTCTCCTGATTAGCCCTCTACAGTTGCGGAGTTCTCGTCATCCTCTTGATCCTCGGCATCAGACGAAGTGGTGTCCGGGTCAGTGGTCTCGCCTTCATTATCGGAGTAGTAGATCTCGGGCTCATCGTATCCAGGAATCTCTATCTCAACCATGAGTTCGAGGTCGTCGGTCCTGTGGACCGAGACGCCGGCGGTGGAAAATGCGTAGATGTAGTCGCCCATGAATATCGATCGGCGGATGCTGGTCGAACCTCCCCACCAGCCTGACAGACCATCCTCGTTGTAGAATTCAGAGTGGTTGACCATTCCGTGGGTGCTGAGCGTGCCACTCTCTACGTCTACGTCAATGAGCTCGAGGGTGGAGACGAACTCGTAGCCGGAGTAGGTGTAGGTGCGCCCGTCAATGATGACCTCATCCCAGGTGTAGCGGTAGGTAGACAGTGGTACTGCGAGCAGTTGCTCAGGCGCCCAGTAGGTGAATGCCTTGTGCTCGTAGGTGGCCTCGGAGAATGACCACGACCAGCCGCAACCCCACTCGTCGCAGCTCTCGTCCCCGTAAGCCGGAGACAGTGGCAGTGAGTCAGCGAGCACCGGATTGGTAGGGTCGCTAACATCGAATAGAGAGACTTGGGTGATGGACCAATCGAGTCCTTCGCCGTCGGGCCCGGGTCCGATGCCGATGGTTAGCAGAGTGTTAGCATCGACCGGGTGGATATAGGTCGAGACGCCCGGAACCTCGAGCTCGCCGAGAATCTTCGGGTCGGTCGGATCGGTAAGATCGATGACCCAGAGCGGATCTATGTTGCGGAAGGTGACTAGGTAGGCGCGGTCGCCCACAAAGCGTGCGCTCCAGATACGTTCGCCTTCGGCAATGTCGCCGACGTGGCCGATTTGTACCAACTCGGCAGAGTCACCCTCACATCCCTCGGGAATCATGCACTCCATCGCGAATAGAGTGAATACATTGTTTGTGGGACCTGTCCACTCTTCGCCCTCTAGCCACCAGCGGCCCCATGCGTCCTCGGTGGTAGCGACGCGGATGACCCCGTTGTGCTCCGAGAGTGAGAATTGATCCTGCACCGTGCCGTTGACCCTGCCAGAGGCGACGTAGGTCGTCTCGGAGGGGTCGCTGATGTCGAAGACGTGAATGTTAGTGGCGTCATCCCAGCCGGAGTTACGCCAGAACCACCACCAGTCGTTGGCGGGCTCTGCTAGTACCATGACATCCTGAGAGGCGTACACATGCGCCCATGAGGAGGTGATGTGATCGACTTCCATTTCAGAATCATCACCGAGCATCTGGATCGTCATGATGGTCGTGAAACCACGGCCGGCGCTGTCGGCGCTGGCCGAGTACTCGCTGCAGTCTCCCGAGCTTATCGGGTGTTGGAACAGGCCCTCCTCGTCAATCTCGTAGATGTGCGGAGCGAAGTCGTCGAGGGTCAGGTCATCGATGATGGCCTGATTGGCGGTGATGGTTTCTTCCATGCTCTCGTTCCAGATATCCATCCTCACCTCGTCGCTGTCTGACTCCCAGTAGGTTTCTGGCAGGTAGACCCATGTGCGCATGCCCTCGATGTAAGTCCACAGGTGAGTTATCGAGCGCATGGTTCCGTTGATCAGCCTCGCGGTGTGGTAGTTACCCTCGATGTAGATCTCGCGCTCGACCTCTGGAGCAGCCCTGTCGGAGACGTCGACGACGGTGTACTTCACGAGATTTTGTACGCGGGTGTAAGTGTAGGAGTACTCCTCCTCTCCAGGATATTTGACGGTGACCTCTTCCGACATCAGCTCCCTCAACGGGTCATCGGCTTTCAGGTTCCAGTAGTATATCGAAGAGGCGATGACAAGTCTGTCGCCATCAAGCATCATCTGCATCGGATAGCCCTGCACACTCATGTTGGACTCGAGCGTCAGTTCACCAAACTCGGGGACACCCATAATCACCAGCAAGTTGCCGTTGAGCATGTAGATGTGGTAACCGTCGGTCTTCAGGAAGTCGGCCTCGTCGACGCCATCCTCCTGGTTGTTGGTCTCGGAGTACTCGCCCTCACGGCTAGTGTCGTCGGTGTTTGATCCAAAATCAGCCGATGCATCTCCGGCAGGCTCGGCACCGTCCATTTCCATCATGACATCGTCCCCAAACAAGCCGCCGCGCCAGACGGGGGCGGCCCAGTGCCAGTACGCCTGCTGGTCCAGTGCAACCAACATCTCGTTGTAAATCGAGTTCTGAAGATTCGTCAGTAGGAGTTCGCACTCGTCGTAGATGTCGAGCACCGGCGAGGTACGCTCACGGATGGGCAGATTCAGCTGGGGGTACTCGCCCTCGAGCCAGTCAAGAATCGGATCGATGACCTCGTCGTCGATATCATCGAGGTCGTTTATAGCACCCAGGCAGCCTGAGTTCAGCATCATCAACAGTACCAGAATTACAGTCCGTGGACTTCGCTTCATGTTTAGGGGCAACGGCTTGGGTAATATCAAGCGGTTGGTTAGATGGTTGGACATTTCCTGCTCAGACTGCCGGCCCTATGGGTCGAAACGGCGGGAAAGGGGTGTTACGCGGCCTCGGGGCGGGGATCGGCTCCTCGGAGTCCTCCTCCGCTAGGGTAAGGGCGTTCGTCGTTCCTACATCTCCTTCCTCAGAACCGGAGATTAGGGCTTGCGTGCCGCTCATGAAAATCAGGGCGGCGATGTGTAGGTCCAGGTTTCGGTCCATCAAGCAGCAATCATCGACATATCCATGATAAGCGACTTGGGCCCTTGAGTCACCCCTGCATCAGACCCAAAAGAAAGATACCTGACAACTCCGGAGATAAGCCATGGAGTCTCCTCCCGACCTCTCGGACGGCCGGATAGGAATCATCGAATATCCATCTGCAAGTCCCTTCGAGATTCATCACATCCTGTGCAAGATGGACTCGGCTCCCCAACATTCCGTGTTCGGCTCCCTCCTGATGCCAGAGCGCCCCGCCGGTGATCCCATGCCGTGCGTGGTCGCCGTGCACGGGAGTCTGAACTGGAGGGGGCACCATCACGAACACATCGTGGGCTGGCTAGAGGCTGGATTCGCAGTCTTCAGGGTGCACAGCTTCGACTCACGGCTCATTGGATCCACGGTCGAGGATCAGATGAGCGTGACATATGCCATGATGCTGACCGATGTCTATCAAGCTCTCAGGATGCTATGCACCCATCCTGCGATAGATGCTGGCCGAATCGGTATAGCTGGTTGGAGCCTAGGAGGCACGGTCGCCCTATATTCCTCTTGGGAGCCTCTGGCAGAGGCACTGGCGCCTAGCGGCGAGCGCTTTGCTGCCCACCTCCCCCTCTATCCAGCAGCTCATCTGAGGATGGATGACCAACGCTGGTCGAAGAGTCCAATCCTGATATTGCACGGCGATGAGGATGACTGGGTACCTCTGAGTCTTGTCGAGAGTCTAGTAGAGGATATCAGGCCGCACGGTGCGAACATCGAGGTTCACGTCTACGAGGGCGCGCAGCATTCATTCGACTCGATCGAGCCCCTGAGCTTCGACCCGAAGGCCATCAGGCTTGACAGTCACAGGACCATCCGTATCGATATGCAGGGTGATATGTCAGCGGAGATTATGCCCGGTGTCGTCATTCCGCTCAACGAACCCGAAGAGCGTTTGGCGGCCTTCGCAGCCGTCCCCAACCTGGGAGTCCACAAGGGAGGTCAATGGACGGCGCGAAGGCACGCGCTT
>DAGM01000059.1:0-13296 GCA_002495735.1 Euryarchaeota archaeon UBA54 | reverse complement strand
TGGACGGCGCGAAGGCACGCGCTTGGTTGCAGCACTGAGTTCTTCCAGAGAAGTCTCAGCGTATAGTGGCGGCTAGCTGCCTAGCACGTTGACCGCGTGGTCGCCGTTGATGTCGACTCCCTATGATTCGTTACTCTGGACCCCAGGGCGTGACTTGGCGTGTTAGTCCTAGCCTATGGGTGAAGAGGAATCGTAGGTTGAGCAAACCATCCCCCCAAGTGTTGATTTCCGCCTCGCCGACACGTGGACGATATGGAACACTCACCTCATCTGTATTCTTCTTGCCCAGATACCGGCGCGCCCTGATTTTGAACTCCTGAGAAAGTGGCATACCATCGTGCTTGGGACGCACGCGCTCGTCCTCAAATATCGACTTGTGGAACACCCACATACCACTTTGTGAATCGTGTACGCCATACCAGTAGAGCAGGCTTGCAGTTGTACTCAGAACCCAATTACCGAAACCGTGGATTCCGGGCATCGCTCCTTCCTCAGCCCGGCGCAACCTGTCGCAGGTAATCCACTGCAGTTCCTCATTGAGCAGCTTCCGCACCAGTCCGGGAACCTCTTCACCTGGATATGTGCAATCCGCATCCATGGTCACAATGACATCTCCCGGAGCCATTGAGAAACCTGTCTTGTACGCTCTACCGTATCCTTTCCTAGGTTCGACATACACAGTCGCTCCCTCTCCCTCAGCGAGTTCTCTAGTGCGGTCGGTCGAGTTGCCGTCGATAATGAGGAAGTCTAGTTTCTCGCACCAGCCATCATTCGGGATGGAGCGAATTGTATCCACGATGGCGGCTTCCTCATTGCGCGTCGGTATCACCACAGTGACATGAACTGGTAGAGAGTCTGCCATGCTATCGAAGGCGGCGACCAAAGGCCTAGTTTTGAACAATGCGAAGCGCTGCCCAGAGGTCGTGCTCTTGAAATGCGGGTGCTGAGCCCCGAATAAGGGGGAACCATGCACATAGCCATGCTGTCAGCCGAATATCCGCCTCGCTGGGGCGGGATGGGTTCAACGGTGTACCACCTGTCCGCCGCTCTGGCCGCTAGAGGCCACCGAATCACCGTCATCACCCGATCAGGAGGGGGCATTGCACCAAAAATCGAGGGCGTCGAGGTGCTGAGCGTGGGTTGGGTCCCTCTCCCAATGGCATTCACACGCTCTTACGGTCGCAGTGCGATGCGGGCTCTGAAACACCTGCACACTCGCGACCGGGTAGACGTCGTCCATCTACACTGCCCGATGATATCGTGGAATACCAAGCAATTTGAGAGTTGTCGGGAGAACATTGCTCCGGTGGTCTCCTCGCTGCACGGCTCGTGGCTAGGCGAACGAGATGGGCTGGTTGCCGCCTCGAAGCAGAAGGAGGCAGCGGTCTGGGCCAACCCCAATGACCTCGCGATACTCTTGACAGCCAAGCACTACGCCGGCTACGAGAGGGCTGCGGTCCGTGGCTCCAGCGTGTGCGTGGCGAACTCCAAGGCTACCAAGAACGACTTCGAGTCACGCTACTCACCCCCGTCCGACTGGGATTGCGAAGTGGTACACTGGGGCGTTGACACCAGCATGTTCGTGCCGCTGCACCGTGATGATGAGGATTCTGTCGCAACCCACGAAAGGATTCGATCCAGATATGGTGGCTCGCGTCTGCTACTGGCAGTGGGGCGTCTCGCGGCGAGGAAAGGCTACGGCCTGCTGCTCCGGGCCTTCGCCAATATCCATTCATCGGACTCCCAAATTCGTCTGGTAATCGTCGGACGAGGCCATCTGCGCTCGCGCTTACAGAGACAGGCCCGAGCTCTCGGTGTGGCTGACGCGGTAACAATTGAGTCGGGGATGCCCTTCGAAGAGTTGGCGGCGCTGTTCCGCTCCGCCGACCTCGTGGTCTACCCCTCTTACTACGAGGGTCAGGGCCTTATTCCGCTAGAGGCCATGGCTTCGGGCACTCCCGTTGTGACAGTCGACCACGGGCCGCTGCCAGAGATGGTGGACGAGAGCGTCGGCAGGCTATTCGTGATGGGGGATCCAGATTCCATGGCGGGTGCCATCATGGCCGAACTGGCTGACCCTGAGAGGTTGCAAGAGAAGGGAGAGGCTGGTCGACGCAGGGTGCTTGAGAAATTCACCTTTGAACACGATGCAGGGCGTTTTGAAGCCATATACGAAAGGGCGGAATGAAAATCCCAGTTGGGGAATTATTCATGCGTTGGTCGCACTGGCGTAGGTAGGGGAGAGCATGGGAGAGACTCAGAGCCTGCGTGATTTACCTTCAGCTACAGTAGCCAACATCGCTATCATCCTGATGGTCTCGGTGCTAGCAATAATCCAGCTCAAGGCAGTAATACAGCCCCTAGTGATTGCAACTCTTCTCTTCCTGCTCATCCGGCCCGCTGCACAGTGGTTGGAGGAGCGCCCGATAATGCAGAAGTACGGCCATCCACTGATGCCATACGGCGTCCTCGTAGCGATTCTATTCCTAGTGATGTGGATAGCATCGCAGTTACTCTACTCCAACCTGACCTTGTTCACTGAGGAGATACCCGGACTGACAGAGAAGCTCAACATCAAGCTGACCTGGCTGGAGGGACTGGAGCTCTGGGGATACTCCTTCGACGTCAGCGGCCTGACGGCGCTCTTGAGTTTGGACACCATCAACAACTACCTGACTGGATTCGTTGGCTCGTTGGCGAGTTTTACCGCCAGTGCAGCGACTGTTCTCATCTTCCTGCTCTTCATCATCCTCGAGGCCGAGACCCTGCCTCGCCGTTTGAAAGCGGCTTACCCGGAGGATGCCGAGAGGGTGCAGGCTGTAGCAAGCTCCTCGGGAGAGGGCATCAACACCTATGTCGTTACTAGAGCCACCGTAGCCTTCGGTCAGGCCGTAATCGCGGGGATTATCCTCTGGTACCTCGATATCCCTGGTTGGTTCATGTGGGCATCGATCACCTTCATGATGGACTTCATTCCCTACGTGGGAGCGCTGATTTCACTGATTCCTCCAATCTTCCTCGGCTTCATCGTACTGAGCCCGACTTGGTTTGCCATACTCATTCTGGTGTTGGTCCTCAACCAGCAGGCATGGGGGGCTGTGGTCGAGCCGCAACTGGCCGGACAACGGCTTGACATGTCTCCCATCGTGCTGCTTCTCCTAGTGGCCTTCTGGGGCTGGGCGTGGGGAGTAATGGGGATGGTTCTCGGAGTTCCTCTGGCTGTAATCATGAAGATCGCTCTGGAGTCCGACTCGAGAACGCGTCCAATTGCCATGCTGCTCTCCCGCGATCCCAAGCAACAGGCTGTAGAAGAGGAGTGATTAGTCCCGCGGGACTATCACCACTAGGACTCCGTCGGCCCGGATGTGCACTGACTCTCCCGAGCCGACATTGTGGAGTCCTTCCGTAGACAGGCTCATCGGCGCACCGTCCAACTCCCACCGGGCGCCGTGCAGGTGTACGCTACGGCAGGGAGTTAGTGCAAACACTGAGAATTCGCCTCCGGAGCGCACCGCGAACTCGCGCTCGCCTTCCTGAGGATGTACCCGATGGGTTACAGAGTCCTCGTGGTGGAGTCGTATGGCTGCACCTGAAGGTACCTCGCACAACGCCGCCCAACTCCCGAGGAAGTGGCTTGTAGCGCCTCCATCCGAGCCGACGACGTCGATCTCATTGTAACCACGCTCAATGAGCAGTGAGAGAGACTTGGCTAGGTCGCTACTCGACTGGTCGGCTAATTCGTAGGTCCGACCTCGCCACCTGTCGGAATCGACAGAATCGAGGTCTCCGAGGACCTGATCGACCTCATAACCCGCCTCAGCAGCCCTATCGGCCCCTCCGTCGACTCCGAAGCAAACAGCACCCTTGAGAAGGCCCTCGACGACAATTTCCGAGGGTTGTTGTCCATTGCACCAGAGTAGCGCTCGCAATTCATCACCTCTTGCGGGCGGTTATCTTGCCATCGACCACGAGGTCAACGTCGTTCAGTTCAATTGTCGGCTTCAACATGACCCCTCGCATGTGGATACCTACGCTTGCCGAGCCACCGAGAGCGGAGTTGTCACCGATTCCGAAGTAAGCCGAACCGCGGACCACCTGATCCTCAAGCCTGTTTCCAGTCATCCTCGCCCTCGAGTTCATCCCGAAACCGAACTCAGCCACTGTTTTGACCAACCCGGCCCTAGACGGACGCAGGCCGACCTTGGCCTCATCGAGCACTGACCCGACACTCTCTGCCAGCTCACCACCGGAGATGCTGACCACCATGCCTTCCTCGGCTAGGAAGGTGAGGGGCTCGTCTAGAAGGATGCCTTCCCACGAACCGTCGATGACGATTTTGCCGCTCAGGGTCTGCTCCTTTGGTAGAACGAAGACCTTTCCGGCCGGCAGGTTAGTCACCTGCCCAGGTCGGTTGCATATGCCGTTGTCCTCGAGCACCCAGCGGGCCCCGGTCCTGAAAGTCACATCGGTGCCTGCTGGAGTCGTCACCCTGACATCGCGCCTACGCCGCAGCATCGGATTCAGCCCTGATATCTCCTTCTGCAGGGCGTTGTAGTCAGCGGTCATCCCACCCATCGCCATCATCTCCTCGTTGATTCCAGGCATCGAAGCTATTCTAGCCCCCTCCCGCGATGCGGTCAGTCGTGCACGGGTATGAGTCAGAGAGTGGCGAGTGGCGAGCAGTACGACATTCTGACGGCGCATCAGATCACCGACCGAGGCCGGGGGCTCGTTGCCCTGCCTGTGTCTGCGAGGCATCATCATCATGAGTATTCGATCAGTAACCTCCGAGGCGGCCTCGTATAGTGAGCGACCGACTTCGGAAGTCGACGGGTCGGTGACTACCAGCACGTGCTCGTGCGGCCGCACCTGCATGCAAGTTCTCACTACTGAACGAGCCGCGGTCAGCATCGCCTCCTCGCGTTCGGTGTCATCACCGATGAAAACATCAGACTCCTCGGCCATCGCTCCTCGGCTCGTGATGAGAGTTCTGTTATTCAACACCACTACATAATGTCAAACCAATTCACCACGGCAGTCATAGGTGAAGATGGGTTGTGCAGAGTAATGGAAGGCGTCCGGACGGTGCGACTCGTAGCCGCTCTTGCGGTAGCTGCTATGCTCGCCGGTGGCTGGATGATGAACACACCGCTGGACGAAATCACCGATGACGGGAGTACAGTGAACGACGAGGGGTCTGCAGCCGTCGACGGAGATTCCGAGGAGGCACAGCCTGTCCTCAAGCGGGAAGAGAAAGAGGATGATTCCGGCTCCACACTGCCGCAGAGGCTCCTAGCTGGAGGAGTGGGTGCCCTGGGGTCGCTCATTCTCGGATCGTTCGTACTTGAATTTGTGAAGGTCACAGTGCTAGTGGCACTGATATCCCCTATGCTCGCGAGGATGAAGAGCAATCGAGAGGACATGCTCACCCGCGGCCGTCTGCTCGGATACCTCGAGGCAAACGCGGGAATCCACTTCTCCGCACTGCGCGACGCCCTTGGGCTTGCCAACGGAGTGACAGCTTACCACCTCCACACTCTGGAATCAACCGGTCAGATTATTTCGTGGAGGGATGGTAAACTGCGCCGCTATGCAATTTCCAGTCTGTCTAGGGAGGAAATTGGGCGAATTAGGAACCCTATCGCTGGGACTCGCCTAGCCATACTCGAGGTACTGTCCGAATCTGGCAACATAGGCCTCTCAGGCACCGATATCCGATTGAAGTTAGAAATTTCGAGGCAGCTGCTGAGCCACCACCTAAACGAACTGCGCAATGGTGAGATGGTCGAAGCTGCCTCAGAGGCACGGCGTCCCAAGTGGCGGCTGTCAGACAGTGGGATGGACGTACTAATCACCTCTAGAGAGGTAGCTCGAATCGAGGCTGTAGCCTGAATAATTCAAGGAATCAAACGTCCTTCCATTCCGCCTGCGACCTCGATTACCTGGCCCGTGATGTGTCCCGATATCTCGTCCGAAGCTAGCATGACCACCACGTTAGCCACATCCTCAGGGGTAGCGAGCTTCTTCAGTGCCATCGTCGCAGTTGCACGCCCTACTAGCTCCTCGTCAACCCCATGTTCGGCCTTCTTTGGCGTAACAGTCCATCCTGGAGCGACCGCATTAACACGGACACCGCCAATATGCGAGACGTCGTTCTTCAGTGACATCAGCAGACCTGATGTGATGGCGCCCTTAGCAGCAGCGTAGTCAGCATGTCCTGATTCACCGTAGATACCTGCTGTCGAACCAATCAGAACGATTGACCCCTGTCCGACTTCTGCGGCGTGGCCAAGGAAGGCGCGAACAGTGCTCACTGTAACCCCAAGATTGGAGTCAATGGTGGAGGTCCAACGCTCACCATCAATTTCCCAAAGCGGCTTGGACGGTGTGGGATAATGGCCGGCATTAGCGATGCAAATATCGAGGCCTCCGGATTCGGAGACAATGCTTCGAACCATCGATAGCGCTTCCTTGTCATCGCGCAGATCCGCACGGATAGCTATTCCATCGATTTCCTCGGCCAGCGATACGGCTGCGGCGGTCGAAGAAAAATGATGCACGACCACGCGAGCACCCTCAGCGGCGAACGCTCTGCAAATGGCCTGACCTATGCCACCAGCACCGCCGGTGACGAGCACAACCTTGCCATGCAGCCCGGTTTCCACGCAGGACGGGAGATGTTCCGCTACTTTATGTCCTCAGACTATCTGCCTATGAAGCGAATGCGTGTAGCAATCACCAGAGGAGTTAGCCCGAACATCGGAGTCTGCGAGCTGACCTTTCTCGAGCGCGAAGCTATCGATGTCGAAAACGCGCGGGCTCAGCACGGCCTCTACGAAGAGATTCTCAAGGAACTCGGCTGTCGAGTCGAACACCTTGATGAGGAGCTAGACTTTCCCGATTCGGTGTTCGTCGAGGACATTGCCATCGTGCTTGACGAAATCGCGATTATCACGAGGCCGGGGGCGCTTTCCCGACGTGGCGAACGTCGTTCGATCGAACGGGCGCTCGCACCCCACCGCTCGCTCAAGCACATCCAGGCGCCCGCGATACTCGATGGAGGGGACGTCATGGTCGTGGCCAAGAGTATCTACGTCGGCATCTCCACCCGCAGCAACGCCGGGGCCGTGCGCCAGCTGAGGGCGCTGGTCACCGACCATGGCTACCGCGTTATGGAGGTCGAGTTCAACGGATGTCTCCACCTGAAGTCAGCGGTGACCGCGGTCTCAGACAACACCCTTCTCATCAATCCTGAGTGGGTCGATGCCGGTGCCTTTCCCGAGCATGCCTGCATCTCCGTCGACCCGTCGGAGCCGAGCGCGGCCAATGTCGTCCGCATTGGTAGCACGGTCCTTTTCGCAGCCGACTTCCCTTGGACCGGCCAGCGCCTCTCTGCCCTAGGCTATGATGCACGGCCCGTAGTCGCCTCGGAACTGGCAAAAGCCGAAGGTGCGCTGACATGCTGTAGCCTCATCTTTGAGGCGCCGTAGAAATAGTTACTATCCTGAATTCTGTGTCTCAATGTCAAATCCAGACATCATTGGAGGCTGTTAATTCGCCTTCTGTGCTGCCAGTATTGACGACGTCGCGAGGTTCAACAAGCATGACCTCGCATTCAGTTTCAGCACAGGGTTTGTGATTAACTCCTTTTGGGACCACATACATGTCACCCTTACTCAATTCCACAGTCTCGTTCTCAAACTCTATTTTCATCTCACCCTTGATTACGATGAACACCTCATCGGTATCTGTATGATTATGCCAAATGAAATCGCCCTGAATTTTGACTAATTTGAATTGGTAATCGTTCATCTCTGCGATTACCTTTGGAGACCAGTGTTCTGAAAACAGAGATAGTTTGTCTTTGAGATTTATTTTTCCCATTTTCTCCCTGCCTTGTTATACGATTAATCCTCAAACTCTTCATCCAACTCTCGTGGGTCGAATCCGGACCACGACTCGATCATCTCGAGGTCCTTTGAGACCTGCCTCCTGCGGGTGCTCGCGTAGGCTATCCCCACCATTACAGCTAGAGTCATGGCCATAATCAGGAATGGGAGACCTGTTCCGAACAGCCAGTCGAACATACTCGTATCCTTGGGCGACTCGATAGGAATGACTTCAACGAGGCCTGGGCTGACCATGTCGCCATCGAGCGCCCACACCTCCACCCTCGCGCTACTCCCTGTCAAGGTCCAGACCGATATGTAGGTCCAGATGCCATCACCGGCGAACTGATCGCCCTCCGTACCATCATCCCAGAACTCGAGGGATTGCGACACCCCGCCAGCGCGCAGCTCTCCGCGCACGGAGGAGGTGGTGCCGTCGGGGTCTACGAGCCGCACCGTGATGAGGACCGATGTCGGCTCCTCAAGGTCGATGCTGTTCGGTGAGACCTCGAGCTCATACAACTGCGGCGAGCTTGAGCCGATTGTGAGGTTGATCGAGGCCGAAGATGAGGCGCCCCTCGAGTCCTTGACCAGCAAGTCGATGCGCACAGGCCCTGGCGGGAAATTCGCAGTATGGACTATCTTGTCGCTCAGCAGCGTTCCGTCATTCAGAACCCATTGGTAGAGTACGATGTCGTCATCGTAGTCATGGGAGGCCGAGGCGTTGAGTACCACGGACTCGCCCGGTGGGATGTACTGGCCTTCCGAGAGGCCGGAGATTCCCGCCACGGGTCCGGTCTCCAGCACCTTGAGTGCCTGTGAGTGGGTGCGCTGCATCCCGTTGGAGTCTATCAGCTCAAAGCGCAGTATGTGCTCTCCGGCCGGCAGGTAGTCGTTGTACCAGTAGTCCGCCGTCTTGTCCTCAAGTATCGGCTCGGCCATCAGGTCTGAGTACACGCTGACGGTGAAGTCGTCGCCGTCGGGATCGAACGAGCGACGAAAGTCAAACAGCACAGGCAGATTGGAGTAGACCTCGATATCAGGCATCGGCGAGTCAAGGACGAGGACCGGGGCCGACTCATCGACCCTGACCATAATCTCAGCCACGTCCGAGGTCCCTGAGCCATCCTCGACAGTCAAGGTGACTTGATGCACGCCCTCCGGCAACCTAGTCTCTAACACCCATCCGCTACCCATCGGCTCGCTCAACAGATCGCTCTCCCAGAGCACGCTGACTAGATCGGTGCTGAATGCCGCAAAGGGATTGCAAACCAGCCCACTACCGTTGTCAGGCAGGTCGATGCAAGCAGCGTCCCAGTCCCCCGAGCCAGTGGCATCGAAGACCAGTAGTTCTCCAGAGTCAGTCAGTATCCCGTCGGACGGGCTGGCAATCAGTGCCACGGGCGGTGAGTTGGATATGCTGAGCTCGGCGGTGGCAGAGTTCCACATGCCTGCATGATTAGGGCGATTGTCGCTCGCGTACATCGTGATGATGTGGTCTCCTTTCGACAGGGTCCCAATCCACTCGACTGTCGAGTCAGGTGTCACCCCAAAGGCGAGAAGTCCGTCGCGGTCGCTCCAGAACTCGAACTTGACTCCGTCACCCTCGGGGTCGAAGGTCGCAGTTCCGTCGAGTCGTACGGTTGCCGACGATGTCATGCCCGTGCGAGTGATCTCTAGGTTTGCCACTGGTATCTCATTGTAGAGCTCGACGTTGAAGGTCCACGAGACGGGGACATTGACGCCGTCCGAGGCGTACACCGTCACCGAGAACTGGTTGGGTGCGCCCGGGAAGGTGTGGATGATTGTGGCAGGGCACTCTGCATCTCCTGCAGGTGGCTGACCGGTGCCTTGCTCGTAAGAGGCCTCCACCCAGCAGTGCAGTTCGTCTCCCTCTGGGTCGTATGTGCTGCCTAGATGGATAGTGACGTTGGCAGTGATTCCGAGGTAGAGAGTGCCCCAGGCCGAGATCTGCGGCGTTGTTCCGACCGAAAGCACTGGGGGCAGGTTGACCAGTTCAATCTCACGGGTCCCCTGCACACATTGGTTCTGGCTGTCGCAGACCTCGAGGGTAATCTGATGGACTCCATCTGAGAGACAGACGGCGGCGTTGAGGTTGGCAGTGAACGACGAACCGTTTCCGCCTGGGGGCGAGCCGCACGCGCTCAACAGGTCGCCGTCGATGCTGCTGGTCCAGCTGTAACTCAATTCGTCGAAGTCAAGGTCCCATGACCGATTGGCGTCGAAGACCACCTGGCCACCGCTGGCATAGACCGCCTCATGCTCGGGCGAGTCCCACAGGATGAAAGGCGGCTGATTGGACAGCTCAAGACGGCAGAACACCGAGATATCCGCGTCGAGGTCGACTGCTGTAGTGTCGTTGTGAACGCCATCGTAGTCACAACCGGTGTGGACCGTGTTGACGTCGGACCAGCCCTGCATCGGAGTCCAGCGCTCACCGATGAAGGGGCCGTACGAGTATTGTCCTGAGTATGGCAGGGTGCCTGTGTGCTCGGACTCGTACAGGTCGAAGGTGAGGTTGAACTCGGCATGAGGGATGTGTAGCAGGTGCTGGTTGACGGAATGGACCTCGACCATCCACATCACATCGAGGATGTTGTCCTGTCCAGTGTAGGTCGGTGTGTCGAGATCGTCTGAGGATATCCAACGCAGATGGCTGTCGCCCAACATCTCGAAACTATCGGCGAATCCACTGGTGAACCACGAGTCGGTGAAATTGACGAAACTGGAGGTGACGCTTGCCGGAGCGCCGGAATAACAAGCCATTGCGACATTGTGGACGAACAACTCGCTGTGATCGACCATGTCGAAACAGGAATCGGTATTGCCGCGGATTACGCTGTTCTCAAGGTACGAGATCTCCTGACTACTGGCGTCCCACATCAGGCCGCCATTGTCGCCGTTCATGTCGAGTCCTCGGACCAGACCGTCGACTTCGTCCAGCGTGACTGAGTGACCGGTCGAATTGAGGTTGATCTTGATATCATCCATGATGATCGTGCCCTCGTGGTCCATCCCACTGTTGTCGATGTCCAGTGCTGGGGCGTTGACAGAATCCCTAATGTCAACTGAGAGCAATTGCAGGTCGATGCTGTCGCGTACCACGAATCCATACTGGTCCTCGATTGATGTGCACTCGAAGCAGGTCGAGTTCTTGCCGCCGCTCATGACGTCGTTAGACTCGTGGAAGTAGAAACCGGCCCCGAGTTGCGGCAGTGCCGCGCCGAGTCCATTCTGATAGGTCGTCACGTATGCCAATTCGACATTGCTGGAGTCTCTGACCGAGACACCGTGTCCGCCGTTGCCGGTGCTGATTACCCCGGATAGGTCGGGGTGGAATTCGCGGATATCCACCCCGGTAGCCCCATTGTCGGCTATCACCCAATCAGCGCCCTGAGCACCTCCCTTCCACAGTAGTACGCCCGGTCCCGTTGAGTTGCGGACCACTAAGTCATTGATGGTAGGGGCCCAGTTGGCGCTGCGCATGAACATGCCAGCCCTGTCGTTGAGAGGAGCTGTGGCGCTCGGCCTGCCGTTCCTCAGCAGATCAATCTCGTTGAGTATAGTCGAGGAACCAATCATGTAGGCCTTGAAACCGACAACGGCGTTGTCCTCGATTAGCGCGTTAGTGACCTGCACCCCGCTAGTATTGACCTCGAATGCGGCGTAAGCAAGCCCAGGTGTCTTGGCCCCCGGTCCTCCCGTCCCCCTCACCTCGAGGTCGTTGAAGACAGCGTTGTGAGGTACGTTGGAGTACTGGCTGTGGTTGTATTGCTCGACCATGATGCCATAGTACTGGCTGTCTTCCACTGTCATTCCCACAAAGGTCGGTCGAGTGGTCCATCCAGAGGTGATGTGGCGCACGAAGATACCGCTGTCACAGCGGCTCACGCTGGAGTCCGATATCAGTGGTATCGAGTCCTCCACCCATATCCCGGCAGCGATAGCAAGGGTGGAGCCGCTGACATTGGATATCTCTAGATTTGAGATTAGACCGCCCGAGTTGCCCCAGTAGTTCAGTCCACGGGTAATCAGGCCGTCGGCAGTCATGCCATCAATGATGGGAGCCGAGTACGCCCCAACGGAAAGTCCGATGCCGTAGCGCCATGAAGTGGAAAATCCGTGGACATCCTGACCGCCGCCGTCTATGATGAGGTCATTGATTCGTGGCGAGGCCCCGTCGAACAGGTCGACGGCAACCATGTCAGCGTTGATGATCGTGAGGTCGTTCATGGTCGGATCGCTGTCATAGATGGTGACGCCGTACTCCGCATCGGTGATTGTGAGATTCTCTATCTTGGAGCCCAGCCCGCTGCTGCTCGAATTGAATACGACGCCGTCGTGATTGCCCAAGATGGATTCGAGTAGCACTGGCGCTGTGCTCGTGCCCTGTACGGTGATTCTTCCAGCCACGAGTATGTTCTCATCATCGCCGAGCTGGATGGTTGTTCCAGATTGTACTACGAGTATTTCCCCACTCTCAACTGTGTAGCCATCCTGAAGCACCATAGTTCCCGACCACACGGTGGTCGAACGAGACACAGCACCAAACGTAGCTGGGACCAGTGGAGAGGCTGAAAGCAGCAGCAGGAGAATAAGTGCTACAGCACGCCTGCGAACTGCCGAAACAGATGCTTGCATGGCTTAGTCCGCTCGCTGTCCTCCTGTTATCCCTTACGCACACATGAGCGATGCTGAACTAACATATAGCAGAGGTCATAAACAGCGACCGAGGGCGATGCCCGTCGAGGACTGAGAATGAGTACTGCCTTCGTTCTGATTAAGGTAGAGCCGGGACTCGAGAAAGATGTGTATCTGGCACTTCTAGAAATTGACAGCATCACAGAGACTCATGTTTCCTACGGGGAGTATGATCTGGTGACACGTATTGACTTCGCCGATGAAGGAGAGATGGCCAAGACCCTGATTGGTAAAATGCGCTCAGTGGCTGGAATCATCAAGACTGAGACGCTGATTGCGGTGGAGGTGTGAGAATGGCTGTCGGATTCGTTCTCATCACGACCGGGGTAGGCTGTGAGATTGCTGTCAGGGAGGCCGTAGGTGCCATCGAGGGAGTGGTCGGGCAGTGGATTGTCTTCGGACCTCATGACCTATTCGTCAAGATTGAGGCTGATGACGAGGCTGAACTGACTCGTTGCATCGTTCAGGGAGTCAGGTCAATTCCCGGAATCACCGAGACACGCACCCTCATCGGTGCAGAGATCTAGATTGCTCTCGCCATTCTGCCGATGAGTTCTGTTGCTGCTGCACTGCACTCAGCCATCCTGAACCTGCCTACGGCCTCATTCCAGTGTGACAATCTGCGTTCGGGTTCGAGGACGCCGCGCCAGTACCAGCGCTGGGCGCACAGACGGCGGTGCATTGC
>DAGM01000048.1 GCA_002495735.1 Euryarchaeota archaeon UBA54 | reverse complement strand
AGGGCATCGGCCACGAAAATCACCAGATGGGGTTGTGTGACCCGATGCACCTTGCGCAATTCCTCCATCAGGTTGGTCTTGTTCTGCATCCTGCCTGCGGTGTCGATGATTACAACGTCTTCACCGCGGGCCTTCGCGCTCTCTACGGCGTCACGGGCAACCGCCGCCGCATCGCCCCCTCTCTGGCTGTGGATGCAGCGCACTCCGAGGCGGTCAGCGTGAACTGCGAGCTGATCAATGGCTCCGGCTCTGAAGGTGTCTGCGGCAGCCAGTACGATACTGTGGCCCTGCTGGCTCAATCGGTGCGCCAACTTTGCGGTAGTGGTCGTCTTGCCGGTGCCGTTGACACCAACCAACATGATAACTACCGGGCTTGCATCCACCAGAAAGGCGTCTACAGTCTTGTCGAAGTCCCAATATCCTGCTTCTAGGAGGCGTAGTAGGGCTCTCCTGAGGGCTTCCTCAACGACTACATCGAGTTTCTTAGTGGTGGAAATTCGACTGCCTATGAGTGTCGCCTTGAGTGTATGAATGACTTCCTCAACGGCACTCTGCGCCATATCAGATGACAGTAATTCCTCTTCAAGTTCCTCTAAAATCCTGTCCAGTTTGTCGCTGCTCATCACCACACGGCCACCTGTCTTAGTGGTTGAATCACCAAAATCAACCTTGATCTTGGCAGGTCCACTGGCGACGAGACCGTGCCCAGTGGTGCTCTGCATCGGATTCTTAATTGCAGGTTTCTCTGATTCGGTGGGTCGCTCAGCCTTCTCCATAGATGCTGCTCGATGGGCCTTCTTGCGTTCCTTGCGCCCGGCGGGTTTGGCGAATGGGTCCTCAGTAACCTCATCAGAATCATCCCACTCGGCTTCAATTTCTGGAGTGGGGGCGGTTTCCTGAGGAGTTGGTTTAGCCTCTTCTAGAGCTTCTTTCAGACGCTTGCCCTGCTCGACGGCCTCTTCAGCCTCGACAGAGTTTTCCTTAGCGGTGATTTCTTTCTCATCGGTCTTCTTGAAGTGCTTTTTGAAGCGATCGAACAGCCCCATATACTCACCTCAGTCATCTAGGGTGAGGTCGGTACCTCGCTTACGCCTCGCGCGGCGGGGGGCGGGAGTGCTGGGTGCCGGCTCTTCGCTAATTGTCTCTGGTTCCAAACCCTCTACGCTCTCATTGAACTTCTGTGCGAGTTCAATAGTGGTCTGCTCTAGTTGGTCGAACTCCGTCTTCATCCTCTCAATGATGGTGATTAGTTCCTCACTCCTCTTAGTAAGAATCTCAGCTGCCTCTCCTCTAGTGCGCTCAGCCTGTACTCTGCTGCCGATGTCCACTACAGCACCGCCGTTAGTTGGGATGTCGGCCACTATCTGAACTCCAGAACCAAGAGGTATCATAGCCCCTTCGGCCCCTTCATCGGGAATGGCCAACAGAGCCTCAATGGCCTGCATCTGCTCGACTCGAATGGATTCTAGTTGGCGCACCTGCTGCTCGATGGCCTGCATGCGCTCACGATTGGCTTCGACCAGTTGGGCGATCTGTTGCAGCTCCTCGCGGTCGACTGCCATCAAGCCGCTCGTGATGTCCGACACCCAAGAAGCCGTCGGGAGTCATTCGCCGTCCCAGATTCCCTCTGCAATCATGAACTCCATGACCTTCGCGGACACATTAGCGCGATTGCCTCCCCGTACTCCTGTTGCTGAGATTTTGAATACCTCGGATGGAATATCCTCCGCCTCGCGTATCTCATAACCGACCTTTCGACCGTACGAGACGGCTTCTATGTCTGGCATGATCCATGCCTCGACATTCTCGCCTTGGTAGCGGTGCTCTATCATCCGCTTGCGCATCTGTGCCGAGTAGGGGTCCGATTCAGATACAGGTGTGTCCCGAATACCCACAATTACACGCTTACCTTGGTCGAGCTCTTGTTGAATGAGCCATTCATGGCCGACATGCAACGGTTGCCAACGCCCGGGTAGCAATACTCCCTTTGATTTCTCGAATAAATACGCCAACTGGTCAACCAAATCATCGACGCCCTTACCATATTCCCCACTTGAATCAAGAGAGAAGTGGGCGCACTCAGGATTGTCAAAAGGGTCGGTTATTCCAGTGAAGTTGGAGATTTCTCCACTTCGAGCCTTCGCGTAGAGTCCCTTCGCATCACGCTCCTCGCAGACCTCTAGAGAAGTGGAAACGTGTATCATCATAGCGTTTCCAGGGAGAATGTCGAGTATCTTCAGACGGACATCCTCGTAAGGTGTGATGAAGGAGCAAAGGACGTTTGTGTGTTTAGAGATCATCTTGGCCATGCGAGCCACCCCTAGTAGGTGGCGCTCACGGCCTTCTCGACTAAAGTCGGTGTTCGAGAAGAAGTCGCGAATGGTGTCGCCATCTAGCACTTCACAACCGAAGCGCTCGGCCGCAGCCATGGCGATGGTTGTCTTACCTGCCCCTGAGAGGCCAGTTAGCCAGACTACACGATTGCCCATCAAAGCCACCTGAAATACGGCCGTGCCACAGTAGTTCCCTATATCACACCGCCGGGAGCGGGTACAACCTATATCGTAAGGGGGGCAGGAGTAGTTGTGTCGATGATGGAGAATTTAGTGCCCGATGTAGGGGCTTTCCTGTTAGGGGCTCCGAAATCAGGGACTACTTGGCTGGCCAACGTGCTGGAGCAGCACCCCGGAATCTGTATTTCGAATCCGAAGGAGCCGAATGAGGTTGCGACACACAGAGGTACCTTCGGTAGAAATATCGGTGAGCCAGATTGGGAGAGGTATGCAGGCTGTTTCAGGGGGGAGGGACTGAAGATGGATTGTTCGGTACACGCATTCGCTTGTCCAGTTGCTCCTAGTAGAGTCGTCAAGCACTGGCCGAAAGCTCGGTTTGTAGTTTGCTTGAGGGAGCCGCGGAGACGCACGATCAGTCATTGGGGTATGGTACTAGATACAGAAGAGGATAACCAAAATGGTGCTGACTGGTCCGATTTTGCCTCTGCGTGGCGTGATGAGCGTTTGAGTTGTGATACGCTGTATGGGTCTTGTATGGAAAGGTGGTTGGGGAATTTTTCTCATGACCGTTTCCTTCTAATTGACTCGGGTAGGATGAGAAATGAGTCGCGGGCTGTTCTGGCTGAAATCTTGGAGCACCTTGGAATGGATGCTTACGACTTTGATATGACTGAGGTGCATAATGCCAACACTGCCATGGATAGGAGGCCGCTCACACTGTTCGGTCGGGGATTCAGGTTTGCCGCCGCTCTGATTCCGGGTTTCCTCAAGCAACCATTAGTATCATCACTCCAAGGAAAAGGGGTCAATGTGTATAAATTGCCAATCATCAGTAAGGCTCGTCCTACTCGAGCTGTTCCGACGCCCGAGCAATGCGTTGAGATGAACGATGAAGTGACTGGTGATATTGAAAAGTTGGAGAGGATTACTAGTTTCCCTGTCAAACAATGGTTGGATAGTGCTCAGTAGTTACACTTCACCCAGTGCTCAATCCAGCGCTCATCTGCTGCTACCATGAAGTGTGGGTTCAGGATGTTATCGATAAGATCGTAATCGAGGGTTTTGCCCTTAGGATCGATAACTAGGCCCCCTGCGGATGAAACGACTGCATGAGCCGCAGCGATGTCCCAACATGAAGTGGGCCCAAAACGGGGATAGAGGTCTGCGCTTCCCTCGGCGACCGCACACGCTTTGAGAGATGAACCCATACGGATCAGATCGTATTTTCCAAGGGAAGCTGCGAACTTCTCATCCATCTCACCTCTATGGGAACCACTGGCCACCAGACGCACAGGTTCGGGCGCCAAACTCGAGCGGACCAGCATTCCTCCTGACGCACTGGGACCTCTCCTCTCAGCTGGATGGCCAAGCCCGCCTAGCCATGTCACCTTCGAGACAGGAGCATGGACAACACCGAATACTGGTATCCATCGCTCTTTGCGCCTCGCCATCAGAGCGATGTTGACAGTGAACATGCCATTCCTCTTGACAAATTCCTTGGTTCCGTCAAGGGGATCGACTAACCAACAGGTTTCGGAGGTGGTGGGGTCTCCGAGGCGGCCCTCCTCTGAGACGATGGGGGTGCCCGGTTCTATCCTACTCAACCCCTTCACAATTACTTCGTGAGCGGCGATATCGGCTTCGGTAAGTGGTGAGTCGTCATCTTTCTTCGTGACTTTCACTGGTGAGGATTTATTGTAGACTTCCATTATCGCCTCGCCTGCTCGCAGTGCGATGGTGACTACTGCCTCGTGGTCGATCATACGAACACCGGGTTCAGTAATCCTGCAATTCGTCCGCATCGGACTCTAATCTGCTTCGGGACTCCTCATCGAGATAGAACAAAAATGGGTCCTCATCACCGACGATGTTTTTCCAAGAGGACATTGTACGAGCCCATATCTCTTCTCTGGAATTCCATTCCAACCAGCGATCCACAAAGTCGCAATGCCTCTGTATCTTCTCATCTTCTGGTTCCATGCGACGGAGTATAGCATTCGTCTGAGCGAGAAGGATTCCGAAGGGGGGATTCAATTTGTAGGTAGTGAAGGGATTGCGTTCCTGAACCACAGTGAGGTGTTCTCGCCAGAGGCCTAACGTGGCATCATAGAAGCGACCGATTAGGAGAACAGTGAGAAGAACCGATGCGCCAATGGCGAAAAGACCCCAATATGTAGTGGGTATGCCTAGGAAAGTGCCAGAGAA
>DAGM01000069.1 GCA_002495735.1 Euryarchaeota archaeon UBA54 | reverse complement strand
AATACCTCGCTGCGACACCATATTTGAGTCTGGAGACTGGGTCGAGGGGGTCGTAGTGACATGCTTCGAGCCGGCAAGCCAGCTCATCGCATCGAGTTGGTGGCACATCGCACCTGGAGCCATCAACACATTCGCTCTGATTATCTCGTCGTTCACCATAGTGCAAGCACTGCGCTGGGCCCACAAACCCGTTGGCAGTGTCGACGAGGAGGTCCGCAGAAAACGGATTTATCGCTACCTCGGGGCAACTTTGTGTCTAGCTACTCTGTTCCTGTCACTGAAGATGATTGAGTGGTTCATCGGCTTCCATGTGCCTGAGATCGGCTTCCTCGGCATCCAAGAGCACGAGATACATTCGTTGTACAGCGAGGGTTATCTGATCAACAATGACCACTACCAGGCGCACCACTACATCGATGAGGCGACCGGAGCACACATGGTGGCCAACATTCAGGTCAGTGCATCGCTATTCTATGTCACCACTGGGACCCATGGATTGCACGTGTTCGGCGGCATCATCGGATTGTCCTACCTTACTTACAAGGCTTGGACTGGCGCGTACAACCCACAGAGTGCAGTATCCATTGAGTACTTCGGCTTGTACTGGCACTTCGTGGACCTAGTATGGGTCCTAGTCTTCCCATTCTTCTATCTATACTGAGGTAATCATATGTCAAAAAAAATCAGGGGTTTGGATGTGTACTGGATGAACTTCTTTGGACTCATGCTGCTCACCTTGATTGAAGTTGCAGCTGTTGGAGCGAATCTAGGGCCAACTGCAGAGGGCTTTGATATGACAGAGAGGCAACTGACTCTGTGGATACTTACCATAATCGCGATTCCTAAGTTCATGATGATAGCAGCCATCTTCATGCACCTGTGGGGAGAGGATGACTCCGGTATACTGACTCTGACCGCCCTGTTCCCGGCCTTCTTCATCATCATCATGGTGTTGTTCATCGGACTCACTCACCCTGAGGCCACCACTGGTCTGCCCGCTTGGTGCAGACCCGGAACCTACGGACTTTGAGTCCGAAAGGATTCATGGACACCGACGGTTTCGCAATCCTGCTGCAGACGTCGCTTAGCCTGGTATAGCGCCGGATTTGAAATCCGGTGTCCTCGTGACTCGGGAGTTCAAATCTCTCCGTCTGCGCCACTTCATTCGTTGGGAATCGAGGCTGCGCCTCGTACTGTCAGTTGATCATCGTGATACTGCATATTAGCAGGAGTAGTAATCACAGCCTCGCCGTCCACGCCAATAATCAGAGGTGATTCAGTAGAGGTGGAAATTTCGAATTTCTTGGCATTCTCCATGGTGATGCCCCACTTACCGACATGATTCCCCTTCTTCACAGGACCCATTAACATCAGCATCTGCATTTTTGACATTCCCCACGCCATCACCAGTGAGCAGTGACCCTGCGTTGGCTTGGCCCCAGGGGCGACCTTGTAGCCTCCACCGAAGGTCTGACACTGGCTCAGACAGAATAGGCCTGAGAGGTCGACATTGGTCGGCTCACCCCCATCAATCCTGTACTCGCCTGTCTGCTTCTTCCAAGAGATAATTGCCTTGATACCGAGGAGGTCGTACTTCCTAGCTCCTCGGATTCTCTTGAACTGGCCCTCGTCCTTCATTCGATTGATTACCGAGGTGACGCCGCCGTCGCACTCGAGAAAACTCCAGCGGACTAGATTTCCAGGAGTCTCGGGCTCGCCGTTACATGCGCGAGGAATCGGAGCAGCCTTGGAGGGGTGATCGGGTGCCGGTGGCCCCTCTATCCTTAGTGAACCGACCCTGCGATTCGTTCCACTGGCTAGGATATCGACAGCGCCTTGCAGATCTGGGAACTTCTTTCCTTTTGGAACAGGAATGCCATGCGCTCTGGCGTAATCGTTACCAGTTCCCATGGGAAGAATACCCATGACCTTACTCGAGCCACGCAGGCCTGATGCCACCTCGTGAACAGTACCGTCGCCACCAACGGCAACGACGAGGTCGTGGTCGCCTTCGCATAGGCCTTCAGCGATGTCCATCGCATGTCCGGGAGCCTCAGTTTGGTGCAGGTCGACATCGAATCCGGAGTTGGCAAGAGCCTGCTCAAAATCGTCCCACAGCTTGAGAGATAAGCCATCCCGGGCGTTGGGGTTGAGGATACAGGCTACACGCGGCACGATACTCACAGAACGGGGGTTCAACTTGAATTCTCTCAATACAAGAAATGATGAGTAGAGGGCAGTTCCCGGGTCCGGGACAGATGGACGGAGAGGAGATTTTCATGCGTCGCGCCCTCGAGTTGGCGGAGCGTGGCAGAGGGCGCGTGATGCCCAACCCACTGGTAGGGTGCGTGCTGGTCCGCGATGGGAGCGTAATTGCTGAAGGGTGGCATGACCACATCGGCGGACTACACGCAGAGCAAATGGCAATCGCAGACGCTGAGGCGCGAGGCATTTCCACCACAGGTGCTACCGCCTATATCACTCTGGAGCCGTGCAACCACTTCGGCAGGACCCCTCCCTGCACTGAGGCACTTCTGTGGGCTGGAATTACCCACGTGGTAATCGGAGCCGCCGATCCCAATCCAACCGTTCGCGGCGGAGGGATCGTCGCACTGCGAACAGAGGGGATCAAGGTCGAAGAGGGGTTGCTGCAAGACGAATGCGAGAAGCAGATGCTCGAGTTCATACACTGGTGCAAAAGCAAGCGGCCACATGTGCTACTCAAAGCCGCAATCGACTCGCACGGCAGGATAGATGGTGATTCGGATCTCCCTGCCGAGCGCTTCTCATCAGAATCCTCGCTCAAACTGGTCCACGGATTGCGAGCCAGTTCTATGGCCATACTAGTTGGTATCAACACGGTGATTCGGGACGACCCATCTCTCACTGTACGGGGACCAGACATCGGACCACGTGAGCAGCCCCTGAGAGTTGTTATCGATCCAAACTGTAGAATTCCCAGCGACTGCGCTCTGCTTCGCGATGGCGCAGCACCCACTCTTGTGATTCACTGCACAGAACCGAGCGATCTAGATGATGCCTCTCACGTGGAAAGGGTGGTCCTAACGGATGATGATGGGGGAATCTCGGTGATGAGGATTCTCGACATGCTTGGGGACCGTGGTGTGCAATCACTGATGGTCGAAGGAGGGGCTGACACATGGAGGCGTTTCCTAGCAGACAAAGCGGTGGATTCCGCGCACCTGTGCCGCTCTCCGTTCACGTTGTCAGGGGATGATGGAGTTATATTCAGCGAGAGCGAGTTGTCAGCAGCTGAACTTAGACGCGTATCGGTTGTCGATGTGGATGGCGATGAAATCAGCCGCTGGGAAAGATAGTGGCGGACCGTGCAGGATTCGAACCCACGTCCCCGGCTCCGAAAGCCGGAAGGATATCCAGACTACCCTAACGGTCCGGGTCACTAACGAAAGCCCCCCCATCTTCAACCCGCCGGATGGCAGACGACGACCATTCTCGCTAGGCTACGGTGGACCTTGACTGGTGTGAACAATACCGGTTCCCACCCGCGCCCTCTGATTATTACCTCGAGTTCACTCCACGGTATACCCATGACATCGATGTCCTGCTCAGGGAACGAATTCAGCGCTTCAGGGCCTGTCGGAAGCATTGTGCAGACAGCGCCCTGAGGATCCATCTCTTGGGCAGCCGTAAGTGCGTTCAATAGCACCTCGAGACCATCTCCGGACTTCCAGGAACTGCGTCCGTAGGGCGGGTCGAATACGAAGATGCATCCACTCCTGCTACCCCACAGTGAAGCGATGTCAGCCGCCTCACAAGTTTCGGCTCTGGCGCTAACCCCTGCCCATTCGAGGTTTTGCAGTGTACCTTCGACCATCCGGGGGTCGAGATCGCTGGCTAGGGCCTCCATGCCCTGCAATGCAGCCTCGATAGCGATTCCTCCTGTTCCGCAGAATGGGTCCACGACAGTTATCGATTCGATGCTTTGGCGGTGAGCGAGCGAAATCAGAAGTCTGGCTTGCCTCGGATCGAGAGAAACTGGTTGGAAGAATGGTCTCTCAGAGGGAGCTCTACCGGTGTAGCTCTCTCGCTTCCAACGGGCTTCTCTGAGCCCCCAGACGGCGATTGGACTGTTCGAGCCGACCGTGTCCCGATGTATTGGCCCATCCTCCGGTCCGGCGAAGACCACTGAGATTTCGTGCTCCGGAGCGTCAAGGTCGACAGGATTGGCATCGCTCTTCACCAGAGCGCCGGCCTCACGCTCGATTGAACCACACGAGAAACCCCTGATTCCAGTTCCCAGATTACGTGCGCGGACCGCAAAACTGCCCGGAGGCAGGGTAGATTGTGCCCACTTGGCAATATTTTGCGCCAGATCTGCCACTGAGCCATCGCCCTGTACCCAGTAGCGTCCAGCATTGCAAAGCACGTCATCGAGTAGTGCAGCACGTGACAGTTTGGCCAATGACGAATCCGTGAGAGGGATGTAGGCCACCCGTGGATGGATGACCTCAAGGGGCCCTGTGAGCGCCTTGACTTCAGCCCTGAACAAGTGCGGATGCCATCCGCTGCCGATCAAAGTCAGTCCTTGCATACGCACTCCTCCATAGTGTCGGCGGTGGACTTCAACCCTAAATGCCTCGACCATTACCGTGGACCACTACGGCGAGGGGGGAAGCGAAAATGGGCTGCAACTTGCGTGATTTGGCAGTCATCGAGCCGCTTAAGATGAGCGATCTGTCTGGTCAACGAGTTGCTGTGGACGTCTTCCTCAACGCCTACCAGTTCATCACCAGTCTTACCGGTCCTGACGGCAAACCACTGTCGTATAACGGCAAGCCGGTGGCCCACCTCATGGGGTTCCTCGACCGTACAACCATCATGCTCTCCGAGGGTATTGATCCGGTGTTTGTATTCGATGGCCGACCACACGAGCTCAAGCGGGAGACTCTGAAGGGGCGTAAGAAGCGTAAGCAGAAGGCTTTCTCTCGTTGGGAGGCGGCTGTCGAGGCCGGTGATATGACCGCGGCGAAGAAGCTCGGACCGCAGACTGCTGAATACACACCAGAGATGGTTGCTGAGACCAAGCGATTGTTTGAGTTACTGGGAGTTACTTGGATAGAAGCGCCGATGGAGGCTGAAGGAGCGGCTGCGGTTCGCTGCGCGAGAGGCGAGGTCGGTGCGGTGTCCAGCCAGGACTGGGACACCTTGCTGTACGGAGCGCCAGTGATGGTACGCAACCTCACCTCGCACGGCTCGAAGAGGTTTGGGCGCGTGCTGCGGGCTGAAAGAATCGTGCTGGCCGACACCTTAGCCAAACACGATATTACGCACGAACAATTGGTTGACCTTGGCATCATGATTGGTACCGACTTCCATCCCGGAATCAGGGGCATCGGTCCTAAGACCGGACTCAAGCTAATCCGCGAGCACGGTACTCTTGAGGCGGTCGCCGAGGCCAAGGAGTTCGAATTGCCAGAGAGGCTTGATGAGATACGCTCATTGTTCCTCGAGCATCCCACTACCGCCGACGCGCTGCCTCATTCGACCCACGCGGTCGAGGAGGATCTGTGGACTTTCCTTCGGGACGAGCGCGGCTTCTCTGAGCGCCGTGTGCAACGTGCACTCGATCGATTGATCGGTGTGGCGCGGCTGCGTTCTTCAAGCCAGCCAACGTTGTTTGATTTCTGATTGGGGCGGCTCGCCCGGGGACTGAAACGCCCCCGGGGAGCCTGTCTCCGCGTTGTCATCTCGACGGGCGGGCTGGCAGAACGAAGATTTGGCGATCACAAGATGCCGTTGTCTTCTTCGTCGTCTGGGATGCCGTCGCCATCATCGTCATCGTCTAGATAATCGGGGATGCCGTCGTTGTCGTGGTCAAATTGACCAGTCATATCCCAGCCGTCGTTCTGCTCGAACCAGTCGGAGAGTCCGTCGTTGTCATCGTCGGTGTCAGTACGGTCGGATAGACCATCGTTGTCGTGGTCGTACCGCCAGACGCCTACTATGCCGTCGATTTCGTCAACGTCGAGGATGTCATCGTTGTCATCGTCAGGATCGACACCGTCGTTCAGTCCGTCGTTGTCATGATCGCGCGAGTAGTCCTCGCCGTTCGGTCCAACGTCGTTCCAGTTGTCGATGCCGTCGTTGTCGATGTCGAAGTCCACATTGTCGGCGACGCCGTCGTTGTCGTGGTCGTAGATGTCGGTGTTCGGATTGCCGTCATTGACTTCCTCGCGGTCGTCTATGCCGTCTCCGTCGTCATCATCGTCCTCTGCATCGTCGATGCCGTCGTTGTCGTGGTCCTCCGGGAAGGCGTCCTGGTTGTCTGGGATGCC
>DAGM01000017.1 GCA_002495735.1 Euryarchaeota archaeon UBA54 | reverse complement strand
CCGCCCTTCTCGTAGCGACGGGTCCACTTGAGTCGGCGCGGATTGCGCCTGAGCTTGAGCATGTTCTTGCGTGCCTTACTGTCCTTGAAGTAGAACACACTACCGTCGCGCTTTACGAACATCATGCCGGTGCCCGGCTCGATCTCTTCGTGTGTGAAACTGCAGATGCGGCGCTCAGGCATCTAATCACCTCCGGCCGCCAATGCTGCGGGCCTCGCGACCAGTATCCTTCAGCATCAGGACGTCTCCAACTCGCACAGGTCCAAGCACGTTGCGTGCGATGATACGACCAATGTCACGAGGGTTGGTTGAGTCGTTTACGCGAACCTTGACCTGGACAGCCTCACCACTCATACCAGTGCGGCCGACAACCTCGACAACCTCAGCGGGCCAAGAGTCCTTTGCCATAGTGAATCACTCCTAGGAAACTCACTCTGACAGCGTTGTGCAGTGGCCTTTGACTTCCTTGAACTTGTCTTCGGTCTCCTTCTCGACTTCCATGACCGCAATAGCAGCGGTTCTGGTGCCCAGGGTCATGCCTGCCGCCTCGGCCAGATATGCCTGGTCCTCGACGTAGATGAAAGGAATCTCTTTCTCTTTGCAAATCATTGGGATATGGGCCAGCAGCTCGCCGGGGTTGACGTTCTCAGCCATCACCACCATCTTCGCAGTTCCACGCTCTGCTGCCTTGGTTACTTCGTTGGCGCCCTTCTTCAGTTTCCCTCGGCCATCCTTGCCTAGATGCTTGACCATCTCGTAGACTTGCTCTTGTATGTCATTCGGGGTTTCAAACGCTATGTGTACACTCATTGGAACTACTCCTCGTGTGGGTAAGCCGCCGCACGACGTGGCCGATATAAACGAAACGGACACGCAGCAAACGACCGTAGGTCGCCTGTACTAACTCATTAGCCGCTTCAGACCTCGGGCGAGGGCCGGTGCAGCACTCACCACAGCTCTTGGATTAGGCAGCGAATCGGTGCTGTGCACACCGTCGACGTGATTGGATAGGCGAAGGATAGCGCCACCAGTGAACAAACCGTGTGTGCAGGCGGCGTGGACCTCGGTAGCGCCCTGCCGGCGCAACGCGTCGCTGGCCCGGCAGATGGTCCCACCGGTGCTAATCATGTCATCCACTATCGCCACCACCTTGCCGTCGACATCGAGGTCCTTTGGCGTGTGCTCTATTGTGTGAGCGTCGATTCTGGTCTTCTCGAGGTAGGAGAAGTCACAACCGATTAGACCGGCAACCTTGGTAGCCCTCGCAATGGCTCCCTTGTCTGGGCTCAGTACGAAGTCTGGTGAGACTTCATTCTGTAGAAGCTCGGCTATCTCAGGCATTGAGCTGACGAACTCGATTGGAACCTCCATGTCCTTGAGCACGGCGGGCTCATGCAGATCGAGGATGGCAATGCCGTCGCAGCCACGTGCGAGAATATCGGCGATGACGCGCGCGGAGACAGCCTCGCCCTTCGAGAAGCGCTTATCCTGTCGGGAGTATCCATAGTATGGGATAGCTAGGTAGACCCCGCTGCCGACATCCTCCATGTTCTGCGGCTCTTCGCCTTTGAGATTGGATAGATTACCTCTGCGGACCTCGGCTATGGCCTCCAACAGCAGGACGGTATTCACTATCCCTGAGTCAGGGTAGGTGTTCGACACTAATACCACAGGTTCGGAACGTACGGCATCGATGGCGCCGGAGGGAACTCGCACGTAACCCTCGCCATCTGGGAATTTACGACTCTCAAGTTCGATGTACTGCATCCCAATCAGTGGAGCCAGAGAGGTTGCCACGTCGCGGCTGGATGAGCCACTCACTACCGGCATGTGACAAGAAGCCGGTCTGACGACCCTTCATGACTCTGCCGACCGATTCGATTCATTGGTGGGCATGACAGGATTTGAACCTGCGACCTCCCGGTTATCAGCCGGGTGCTCCAGCCAAACTAAGCTACACGCCCTTAAGCAGGTGTGCGAGTACCGAACCAGATTTCAAGATGTTCCTAAGATGGATTCATCACTCTTCCGAATCCTCGCTGTTGAGTTTGAGAAAACTTGGCAGAGTGACCAGTCTCTTCATTGAACATCGTAGTATGATTTCATCCAGTCTTGCTGTGGTCCGTGCCAACTGGGCAACCGGCACCACGATGGAGTCAGGCAAGCCGTGCCTGGAGCGCACGATGTAGTGCGGCTGGACGACCAGTCCCTTGTAGGTCCGCTTAATCTTCACCATGCCGGTTACATTCCCAAGATCCACGCCGTCGTTGTCGAGAACAGCTCTATCGAGCAGTTCGTCGGGTGCGTACAGCTTTTCGTTAATCCTGACCGTGTTTCTCCATCTGCGCTGCAGCTCACGCATCGACTTCGACAGTTTCACACCACCACCCGGCAGTATGCTGTGCACCAGTTCCTTCGAAAGCGGAGCGAACTCCGCCGGCTTTCTCATGTATTCTTCAGCTACGTCATCCGCGACCTTGATCCGCATCGACCGCACAAGCTCGTCGCGCGGATGAAATCTCTCGCCAGTAATCACACCGACTCTAGTCTCGCCAACATAGACATCTCTCTCCAATAATTCCTGTATTCTGTATTCATCGCTCATTAAATCCCTCCCTGTCGGGGGGGAGAAGTGCATCCCCGGGCATTTCTCCTGCTCTTTCAGCAGGCTGCTTAGCACTTATACTATCCGTAATCAAAGACTGATAATCCAATTGAAAAATTAGTCTTATTCATAAATTCTCAATTGAAAAACTAAAGTCAGTTTGATTATTTGTATGATTATCAGAAATCGTGTTTCTTCCGAATCCGGGCGTTTTCCGTATGGATTCTAGAATCCGATTCTGGAAATGTTGATGTGGGAATCGATGTCTCCCGGAGATGATGGGAGATGGGATGGAAGCCCTAACAAAAATTCGTCACAACACAGGTGAGCCCAGGACCATCGGCCTAAGGGACGAGGTGATTCGTGACTTCCTAGAGTCGGATCCCTCGTTGAGCAGGGCGATTGATGAGGCCTCTGACAATTTTCAGAGCCTCAGGAGCGACCTTGGTGACAGGCTGTTCGAAATGAAGGAGGTCAATCTCGTGTCCGAACTTCAGTCAGATTACGTGAATTTCTACTCGGCCCCGACTATCAACCCCTACGTCGCGATAGCAGCTCGTGGTCCGTGGGTCATCACTTCACACGGAGCCGTGCTACACGACAATGGCGGCTACGGCATGATGGGAATGGGGCATGGACCTGATGACGTCATCCACTCTATGCAGCAGAACTGGGTGATGGCCAACGTCATGACTCCATCATTCAGTCAGAAACGTCTGGCTGAGAGGCTTCGCAGAGAGATAGGCCGTAGCCGAGGAGGCTGTCCGTTCTCGCGTTTCGTCTGTCTCAACAGTGGCTCTGAATCAGTCACTATTTCGATGAGAATCGCCGACGCCAACACGAAGTCAATGACTGGAGAAGGAGGTCGTCATGAGGGCAAGCCGACCAAGTTACTGGCTCTGACCAATGCCTTCCATGGAAGGACCCAGCGGCCAGCTATGATCTCAGACTCATGCAGTACAGGCTACGAGGAACACCTCGCGACCTTCCAAGACCGCGATAATGTGATGTTCGTCGATTGCAACGACGTAGAGGCACTGCATGAGGCCTTCACCCAGGCCGATGATGAGGGATTCTACATCGAACTCATGGCAATGGAGCCGGTGATGGGCGAGGGCAATCCGGGCCAATGCGTCACTAGGGAGTTCTACGATACCGCCCGCTCACTTTGCACAGCACATGGCAGCATGCTAATCATCGACTCCATACAGGCAGGGTTGCGCGGGCAAGGCTGCCTGAGCATTGTAGACTACGACGGCTTTGAGGACTGCGAGGTCCCAGACATGGAGACATGGTCCAAGGCGCTCAATGCCGGGCAGTATCCGCTTTCCATCGTCGGTCTCTCCAAGAGGGCTGCCGGTTTGTACGTCGTCGGCATTTATGGCAACACGATGACTACCAATCCGAGGGCACTCGAGACGGCGATTTCAGTGCTTGATCGAGTCACCCCAGAGTTGAGGCAGAACATCAGGGACCGCGGAGTCGAGTTCGTCCAAAAACTCGAGGCATTGTCTGAGGAGATTCCTGGGACAATAACTCAAGTCCAAGGGACCGGCCTACTGCTATGCGCCGAGCTCGACCCCGAGATTCTCCCAGTAGTTGGCTTCGGATGTGTTGAAGAGTGGTGTAGGTTCAATGGATTAGGCGTTATCCATGGCGGCCAGAACGCTCTCAGATTCACACCTCACTTCGCCATCACCTCAGCCGAAATCGACCTTATTATCGACGTATTGCGCGAGGGGCTTCGCCAGTTCACATCGACAGAGAGTGTCGAAGCAGAGTCTGTAGCATAGGGGTAGAATGCCTAAGATAGTCCACATTAGTGGGGCAGTAGACGCCTTCTATCATGCACTGGCTGACAGATTACACCGCGCCGGGGCGACGCTGACTGAGGACCCTAGCGAGGCCGAGATCACAGTAGGTATTGGCGAGGGCGCTAGCGGAGATGTCGCAATAGTACCCGCCCACGTCGAGCACGGAGAGGCTGATCTGGTAGTCAGGATACACGATCTTCTGATTCCCGAAGGTGCCATCGACTGGGGCAGTGAGGTCATCCACGACTGGGCTGACTGGGTCAAGGACGGAGCCGAGGGCATTCATCCTCCTGACATCGATGCACGGCACTGGGTCCACGTCAGGGATGCCACTGATGCTCTCGCCCTGCTGATACTGGCTGACACCGACGCTACAATCCAAGGAGTCATTGACATGAGCGGACGAAGGGCATGGACGCCCAAGTCAGTACTCGCCGAGATGACACTGATGTGGTCTCGATTCACCAACGCGCTGCACCACAGTCACACGATCCACTCTCTGACTGAGGACACCAGCCCCGCAGCCTCTAGCTACAGGCCCAAGGACCTCCGTCCAGATTTGGGGCCATTGCATGACGCCTTACTGAAAGCCGGAGGAGAAGGCTGGCGCCCACTAGTCTCCATGAGAGTAGCACTGATGGAGATATTTGCTCACAGGAACGACTGATTCAACGAGTGTTCTTGTCGGACTGGACCTGCTTTCTCACATCTTGAGCTGTGTTCTTGCAGCCCTGCATTGCCTTCCTTACGCGGGTTCCAGCAGCGCTGTTACCGCGGTCGTGCTTGGCAGCGTCGCCAAGCGCTTCGTTTAGTGCATCTATCATTCCCTGTACCATCGATTCAACGGACATAGAGGCGGTCGCTCTGCTGACCGCTTTTATGCGTTTGCACGGCTTTAGTCTACTATTCGTCCACTAATCGCGAAACAGGTCGGCGCCAAGCAGGGGCAATAGTACCGAGGCATCACCCTCTACTGTTACGTGGGGGGCGTCGGGACGAATCTTGCCCCAGGACACCGCCTCACGCAGGCGTGCGCCTGAGAGTGAACCATCATGCTCAGGGGCGGTGGTGATGCCAACTGCAGAGTCGAGACCACCGCGATACTGGTTCCACCAGATTACGTGATGCTTCGAGATGCCTCCTCCGACCATCAGCGCATGGCTCTCCTCGGCGGTCCAGGTAAGGTCTGAGAGGATCTGCTCGTCGGCGAGGAAATCGACCATGAAATTCGGGCTCTTCTGCCGGTGCATGAATAACTGAGAACCGATTGAGCCATCGGAGAGTCCGGGAATGACGATGGGGATGCGGTGCTTGGCCGCCCAGTGGAGAAGCGACCCTTCGTCTTCTATGCGGTCGCCCATCGCCCAGCACAGCTCGACAGAGCCGAAGCCAAGCCATGGGTTGCCAGATTGCTCTGCTGTACGTTCTGCTTCGATATCCTCCAGCCATGGCAGCACAACTGCTTCGATTATCTCGCCGTAGCACTCGTTTGGCACGATGACGTTGCCGAGTCGATTGAGTCCTTGCTCGCCGAGTGCGACATCATCGAGGTTGAAGTCGCCGTGGAAGTAATCCTGGTATGTGCGAGCAATGTCGTGGTCTAGGGTGCCACAAGTGGTGATGACCACGTTGAACGCCTTGCGCTTGAGCGCCTCGAGAAAGAATCCTCGAGTCCCTGTAGCACACAAGCAAGCCGGGAACGAGAGCCAGTTGAGGACTCCTTCCTGACCGCTTTTGACCATCGCATCGCTAAGCACATCGCGCGCGTGCGCGAGCTTGGTAGCGGTGAAGCCACCAGCGCGCCCCATCTGGTCGATGAGTGAACGGACTTCATCTACAGTGGAGAAGTCGTAGTCTTCAACTGGGACGGTGAAGTCGTCCTTGCTGTACTCCGACACGCCCCTTCGCAGTGCTTCCGACCCTTCAATTCGACGCACTCTCAAGTTGGAATATACGGTCACGCAACCGTGCTGCACGTTCGAAATCTAACCTAGCCGCGGCCTGCCTCATCTCTTTCTCCAATCGGACGATTAACTTCGCATTATCGCCACCGTCATCGTTTACGACCACATCGTAAGCCGCAGCAACCCAGTTGGGCTGGCTAACGTTTTCGAGCACAGAGTCCGAGGAGTTCCAGACTCCCGCACCGAGTCCAAACTTCTGCGCGAAGCCTTCGAGGCCGCGCTTACCCCGGCCCTTACCGACCATACGCCGTCCACCTCGCTTACCCTTGCCCGCCACTCCGGACAGCAGGTCTTCGACATCCCCGCCCATCACAGGCAGCGCCTTGCGAATGGTCTGCGGCACGATGCCGTGCTCCACATTGTATGCACTCTGCATGCTACGCCTCGCCAACGTCTGGCTAATCGCGGCCTCCATCGAGGGCGAGACCGAGTCAGCGTAGAGTATGACCGAGCCGTGCTCATTGCGACTTGCTCTGCCAATGGTCTGCAGCAGCGAGCGTTCGTTGCGCAGGAAGCCCTCCCTGTCGGCGTCGAAGATGGCGACCAGTGAGACTTCGGGTATGTCTAGGCCCTCTCTGAGCAGATTGATGCCGACGATGATGTCAATGTGACCGAGACGCAGCGCCTTGATGATCTCAGTACGTTCCAGTGTATCGATTTCGCTGTGCAGGTGATGTGCCTTGAAGCCCTGACGGTTGAGGTACTCGGCCACCTCCTCTGCGAACTTGATGGTCATCACTGTCACGAGAACCCGTTCATTGACCTCTATGCGCTTGCGAATCTCATCCTCAAGGTCCTGTACTTGCCCGGCGGTGGCTCTGACCTCGATGCCCGGGTCGAGCAGCCCGGTGGGTCGAATTTCCATCTTGGTAACGCCTTCTACCTGATCCAGCAACCCCTCCATCATCACCCTCTCACGTGGCTTGTCTCGCTCAGCTGCCCTAGCGCCACCGCCCCCCTGGACGTGCAGCAGGCCCTCCGGGACTCCCTGCCCGGTGATTTCTGCCAGATGGCGTAGTTCGCGCTCACCAGGGGTCGCGCTGACGTACATCATCTGTGGTACCAGATCTTGAAACTCATCGATGCGCAGTGGACGGTTGTCGTAGGCTGAGGGTAGGCGAAAGCCGTGGTCGATGAGGTTCTTCTTGCGCGAGAAGTCGCCACCGTGCATCCCGGTCACTTGCGGCAGTGTGACGTGCGATTCGTCCATGACGACGAGGTATCTCTCCGACCCTCCGTGGTACTTCTCAGCGCACATAGAGAAGAAGTCGAGTAGGCAGTACGAACGCTCGCCGCGCTGCCTCCCGTCGAAGTGCATAGAGTAGTT
>DAGM01000072.1 GCA_002495735.1 Euryarchaeota archaeon UBA54 | reverse complement strand
TGGGGCCTGGACAACATAGGCAACCAGAGTCTGAGTTCCAACAGTTGGTGGCGCAATTTGAACTCATACGCGGACTCGGTCCCGTCCGCCGACAAGCATAACGGCAGAGTGGACGATTCCGAGTTGCTCGCCTTGCAGGGGCACCTCACGGGATCGGCAACCAATCTACGTTCGTTCATGGCAAACGGGTTATCACTCGAGATAGAGGCCATTCTCGGCGTCAACCCAATCGAGCTCGGACCAACTGAAATCACAATCGACATAGGAGGGACTAGGGCCTTCAGTGCCGATGCGGTAACCATCTTCATCGACACATCATACAGTTATGATTCGATGGAGGCGGAGAGGCAGGTCCTAGTGGAGACCTTCGTACGTTCATCTACTGACGACTACTGGACTGGAATCGAATTGACTGCCGAGTTAAGGTCTACCTTGCTGGAAGACCTAGGGGCCGTAGCCGCTGATGACATAGAGTACAAGCACAGGCGCTGGATTATCCTTGAGATGTTGACTATAGACGAGCCAGAACTCGACCCCGAACTCGACTTCAGAGTGGAATTCCAACCCTCTGGCTTCGCCTTGTACAGCGTTCTCTACGGTGCGATGATGTCAGTTCTGTTCCTTTCAGTAGGAATCGGAATGGCAATGATGCTGACCAAGCGCAGGTCCAGCGTCCCGGCAGTGGTGACTGTGATCGCTCTTGGTTGCCTCTCACTAGTGATATACGTCCTAGGTATGCCGATGCCAATCGTCTTCGGAGTCTCTATCTCTTCGATTCTGCTAGTGTTACCGGTGGCTCTGGTATCTCCTAAAACGGAGACCATTCAGAGAATCGGTAGAGGGCGCGGTGGCCCTCACATCGACTGTCCGGCGTGCTCGACCAGAGTTCCCATCGAATCTGATGTCCGCCCGCTCAGGGTGGAGTGTCCCAGTTGCAAGAGCATGCTTAGAGTCGAGGAATGACTCCTCGCCTCAGCAGCGAGTCGGCGACCTTTCCCGCAGCAACTGCTGCAGGGCCCTCCTTCCACAGGCCGGCCGCCGAAGCGATTTGTCCGGCAAGGTCTGTCGACCATCCCGGGCCCAAGATGCAATGCCACCCTATCTCCTCTAGCCTAGCTGTGGAGGGAGTTGAGCGGGACAGAGCAGGCCGCATGAGATGCGAGAGAGCGCGCGCCCTCCCCTCCATATCAAGACTAGGCCAGCGAGAACTCACGGCGTCGAGCGCCGCTGGGTCGATCCAAGTGCTTGCTGAGATGTTTGGCTCGGGAACCTCAGGTAAAGGGACCACCTTGATGGAGCCATCCTTTACCAACGCGTCTCGCAGGGCCGTGAACACTGGATCATAGGTCGTGTCCAGTGCTGAGTGAAGCCAATTTCCTGAAATCGCCCACGGCCTGAGTCGGCGTATGCGGGCTCCTCCGGGGCAAATTGCCTGCGCTAGGGCATGAGCCTGAGCCACAGCAGTTAGGGGACCCTTGCGAGAATCTCCCTGATGTCCTGTGAGGCCATCGACCACGGTCCCTGCCAGAGACAGTTGGGTAGGACTCGAGGATAGTCGGGGGCCACTCTCATCAGCTGGCCCGAGGATGTGCACCCACGAGCCCTCTGCGGGCGCCTCTAGCCTGAATCGGCGACGGTAAGGCAGACCGGCGTCGACCAAGGCTGCCTCGAGGGGGGCAATAGCCAGAGCCCCTTGCAAAGAGGGGGCTGCAAGAAGCAGTATGGTCGTGTTCGAGCTACGCAGTTGGTCGGCTGCCTGAGACAGAATCTTGGACACAGGAGCCATCGGCTCGGCCTCCAGTAGCGTGCGCATGCTCGTGCTGTGGAGTCGGGGTTCAAATCCCCTGCGCAAGAATCACTCGACCATCAGTCGTAATTGGTCCTGCTTGTAGACCCAGTCCTTATCGAGCCTACCAGTGTCCCTGTAGTACCTAGCGAGACGGCGGATCTTGGACTCGCAGAGCTCTAGTTGTCGGCGGTTGTGCAGATCCTTCGAGTTACCAGAGAGATGGTCAATCAGATTCAGAGCCTTGCGCATGAGGTTCATCATGTCCTCAGGGTACTTGCTAAGTATACCGTTCCTGGAAAGAGTCTGGGAAATTCTCTCTCCGGTGACAAGTCGTACGTCGGGCACAGCGTGTCGGTCACGCAAGATGGTACCAATCATCGCAGTGGAGTGGCCTTCTTGAGCCAAATTAATAATCAGGTCCTCGACATCCTTCTTGTCGGTATCTGACCATGCGGGTGCGTCGCTGACGCCGGGTTTGCTGGAGCCGCTGCTACCCTTACCTCCGCTGTGCATGCGTGACATGTGTGTTGCCTCAGGCGTCCGGGCGATGCTCCCCCTCTTTAATCGCTGCGCAGGCACCCGTAAGGAGGATTACAGCCTGTGCTTGGAACGGGCTAGTCTGCCTGGGCCATCCGGCCACTCCCAACCTGCAGCTTCGGCGCGTGCGGAGCCGACGAGTTGATCTTCCTGCATCACAAGGATTTCGTCGCCCGCCCTTATCCCTGGCTCTGCGGATTCAACGTTGGTCGAGAACAGATCACCCCTCCACTCCAATCCCGGCTTCAGGTTAACCCTTGGTAGAGCATCGCAAGCGTCGAGCAATGGCAGGGAGGCCTTGGAGAAGGCGAACCTGCCGCTCCTAGGATTCCACTGGGCGGTCTGCTCGCCATCCTTCGTGAAGGTGAAGATTGGGGGGCGGCCCTGTACCTTCGACCCTTTCAACCAGGCATCGGTACCATGCTGGAATCGCGATAGCGCGCGCATCTGAGCCATCCTGTGAGAGGGCCTCCTCGGGTTCTCGAGACTGAGTTCTGCGCTTGCTCGCTCGACTTCCTCCTGCAATCTCGATAGTGCTTCTGTCGAACCCGCTGAATCACCTTGACGGGTGTCCACCGACTCCACTCCGTCGAACTCAATGTCGACACCTGAGTGGTTGATCACTCTAGAGTATCCGACTCTGGATACGAAGCTGGTTGTCATATCACGAATCACGGCTAGTTCATCGGCATCCCATTCACCCGTCACGGGGATGTCGTAATTTGCCGCAGGCCAAATCTCCTCCAGCTCTCTCGGAACGAGCCCAAGAGGAGCGGTGACTATCACCTGATGCACCGCATCGGATCCTATTACCCTCATGAATCTCCTATGACTCTGAGAAGTGCGGTATGGCTTCACCGCCGAACATGGCAACAGTAGCAGCACCTGTCTCTGATGCTCTGGAGGCAGGTGCTGATCAGCGACTCTGTAGCGCCAATCATGAATTAGTGCGTCATTTCGGCTCGAATACGTGTGGCACCTCAACCTGTGCTCATGCCCGACCACCCTAGCTAGACCAGAGCGAGCTCCCTCATACCCTCTCATCAAGGAGTCATGTCGGCGGAGGCGCTCCACCGAACGTGGGCTGGATGCGGCTTGGCGCTCGGTCAACTCGCGCAAAGAGCCATTCCGGATTGCAGTTCTAGTGGCTGCGATAGCGCGTGACCATGCAGCGCATTGAGTCTCCATATCGGCACTTTCACCTAGCGTGCTTTCAGGCAGCCTGGGCCCGTCTTCAGTGAGAATCACCCCCAGAGAAGAGGCTCTTCTCGAACGTGTAGTATCAAACAGGTCGACCCCCATCCACGAGAGTAGAGCACAGTTGTCAGGGCCTGCTATCCCAGGAGTCCAAATGAGAGAAGTTGGAAAACGCACCCTGAGCGCATCGAGCGCCTCAACAAGCATCCCTGGTCGCTCGGCTAGCTGCACTGCGTCAACTAGGGCTATGACTGAAGGCTCCAAACCAAGGTCGTTGAGACTCTGGTCGTGGTGCAAGGACTGCCAAGAAACGGGGAGAAGCTGGGAGCCGTGGCCGACCTCTCCCGAATCCGCCTCGGCGAGGCTCGGAGGTAGCGACAGGCCCTCCGATGCCTGCCACGTGTCTATAGAGTCGAAAGGATAGCACATCTCCCCTCTAGTAGACATCGAAATGAGTGCTGGCACGGCGCCTTGGCTCCTCGAGCACGAGAACGGCGCCAGAGACGGTTCGATTTCTGGGTCCTGTGGGCCCAAAACTAGGCCCGGAGTCCATCCGACAGGTTGGTTCCTGTCGCCTAGTGGCATCAGCCTCGCGAAGCGCTGTCTTGCGGTCACACCGCGAGCCAACGGACGTTCTTCCATACCCTCTCGCACGACGCGGTTCGCTTGAAGGATTCTAAGGTACAGCGGGTTCGGCCCCACATGCAAGGCGTGAGAGCGGGGGTGTTGGCTATGTTGTTGACGCTGGCTGCGTTCAGCGTTTCAGTAAGCGCCGATGAGGACTCTAGGATAGTTCTCAGCGACGAAATATCCAGCACCAATGGGCCGGTATGGATCAGTGTTTCGTGTATGAAGGTCGGATGCCCGGGGATGGAGCTCGTCATCTGGTCTGACGGTGTCGAGGAGAGTCACGAGGACCCTCATCTCGTGGAATGGTCAGGCTGGGTCGAGGGTAACGTGTCTTGGCAGATCCTTGTCGATTCGGGAACCGAAACCAATGATTTGAGTACAGAAGTGATACTCAGTAGGATGGATGAATGGACGGAATACGACGATCTGCCGAACATAGTCCCCCCTCCGGAGAGCCAAGGCGAATACCCTATGATCAACACGACTTCGCCCTGCCAGTTACACTTCTGTGGAGCTGCCGATCTTCTTTCCGAGGGCGTGCTCTACGTCGGGGCGCTGGAGAACCAGAGCGACAAAGACGCCATCATGGTGGTCGGCGATCCTGGAGACGTGTTACTGCTCAACAGCCTGAGAGGACCAAGTGAGATTAGCATCGAGATTTGGCAAAGAGGCGACGAGTCGAAGTCGCTTGTGGATACCATCGAGAGAACAGAGATGGAGCACTACTTCGAATACCCGGCTCAAGGTGAGCTGTGGATTCGCCTAGTTCACTCGGCGGAGGAAGGTTACTCGCCCTACGAATTTGAGATTATTCGTTACGACGATGACTCTGAGGCACCTGATGGAGGCGAATTAACCAATCCCTGGAGCCACGGAGAGGCTCTGCCGTTCTACGGTGATTCCTCCCTTCTCTACTACGGGCACCTCGCTGCTTCTGATTCGCAGGGAGATTCCCTGCTCATATCCTCTGGAGCCAAGATGAAGCTGGAGCCGTTATGCTCGTTTACAGACAACGTCAGTGTTGAGATCTCACTTCACCAGATGGATGGTTCGAGTCTAGTCATAGAGAGTGGTTGCGAGGATGTTTTCGAGACTACTGGACAGACCGTGTCGGTCGAGTTCGGATTGACCACGCAGGGCAAAACCGCGGCATGGGCCATCATGCTGAGATCACTCGAACCGAGTGATGGTGCCCTAATCGGAGATGCCCCGGATGCAGTATGGGAACCGGGGGGGCTGGATTCCAGATGGCAAGTCCTGAGCCTTGGAGCAACCACAATCGAGGGCAGTCTCGATGTTTACGACACTACTGATGTGTTCGCCTTCTCAGTGACAGAGGAGAACGGATCTTACGTCCGCGTCCAAAAGATAGGTGACACCCCCGTCACATTCACGCTGATGACACTGGATCAGGAGACGGGAGAATTGGTGAACTCCACCGACGGCTCGATGATGATTGTTCCACCTGGAGTACATGCTCTGAGAATCGATTGGGAGCAGGGCATAGGTCAGGGGGGAGAGGGCACTGGAGAATACCAGTTCTCACTGCCTTACAACGGGCCATACGAACCAATCATAGACGAGTTCGTCGACCTGTCAGACAGGGCCAGAGGGTTCTACATATTCGCCGGCTTCATGTTACTAACTCCTCTGCTGGTGGTGCTGTGGTGGAACAGAGCGTCCATATTCAGCGGGGCTCCTCTGGCCAGTGATATTGAGGAGCATGAGCGACGCAGATTACGTCGCCTGCGCGAGAGGCTCGCCGAGGCCCTGTCCGCAGAGAACCTCGATGAGGGAGAGATCGAGTACTCTTTGAAGCAACTCGGAGACAGCCCATGGAGGGCTGTGGTGCAGGGCTGGGGCGAGCCACTGCTGCGGCACATGACCGAGCAGGTGGAGATTTGCGTATGGAGGATTAGCGAGGGAGATGCCGTCCTGCTGCTAGGAATACGGGTCGCAGAGGTCCCGTGGGAGTTGGCTGCGATGAGAATTCATGCCCCTGAGGGAGCCAAGGTCGGCATCTCTTCAGTGTCACCCAGCCGGCTCTTTCAGGACGACGAAATCTTCCTCGACACCCTGTCGGCAGGAAGCAGGGTGTTCCTCAGCCTTGCACTGGAAGGTAGTCCGACCAGCTTAGGATTCCAACTTTCGGGACTAGTCGGGGGCGAACCACTCGCTGCCACTCCCAATCGGGCTCTGGACTGGGGCGAGTCCGAGTAATCAGGGCCTTCGCCTCTTGTTGGCCTCGGACATTATCGAGTCCTGTATAGAACTTATATCGGTGCCAATCTCTTCACGCATCCCCTCTAGGGTTTTCTTCAGCGAGCGTGGTACTTTGCGCGGCATGTCCAACTTGAGTAGTACGGTTACAGAGCCCCTGCCGCGACGCCCCCTGCCTCCGGGAAGTCCGCGGCCGGGGATGCTCAGAGTCTCACCGGGATTCGAGCCTGCTGGAATCTTGATTGAAAGGTCGCTTCCATCGATGTGCGGAATCTCAATCTGTGTCCCTAGGACCAAATCGACGAACCCTACGGGCAGTGCCATCAGAAGGTCGGGACCATCCCTCTCAAACCAAGGGTGTTCCTCAACCTCTATCTGGATGTACAAATCACCGCTCTCCCCTCTGTTACCCCTAGCTGCCTCACCGTGACCTCTCATTCTGAGTCTCGTCCCGGTATTGACACCCGGAGGCACGGTGAACTGGACCTGCTTAGCCTGTCTGAATCTACCCTGCCCATCACAAGAGGAGCAGGGGTCGCTCACTATCTTTCCCTCCCCTCTGCATG
>DAGM01000028.1:5716-7657 GCA_002495735.1 Euryarchaeota archaeon UBA54 | reverse complement strand
GAGGTTGCGAACCATCAGAATGGCAACGACTTATCCAACCGATCGACCATTTCCAGATATCGATTGGTATGTTCTGTTCCAGGCACATTAACTACGAATTGCCAATAACGCCAGGCTGCGACTGCTAGGACCGCATAGCGATGCAAGTCAGGAAGGGCTGCATGTTCTGCATCTGTCAACGGTCGAATCGACTGGTACCCAGCTAACAGCGCATCCCACAATTCAGGAACTGGAAAACCATCCTTCCAGCCAAACCCAACATAGGTCGTCACAAGATCCATCGCGAATGATTCTATACAGATTTCCTCAAAATCAAGTATGGCTAGAACCTCTCCCTTCCGCCCAATCACGTTGTCAGGGTACAGATCACCATGGATGATGCCACAGGGAAGATCCATCGGGATTCTTTGCTTGAGAAGACGTGTCTCTTTCTCTAGCATTTGTAGGAATGGCGTCATTGAATCATCTTTCCGCGCATCTTTGACAAGCTTCTCCCAGAGGACATATCCAATCGCGAACGTGGTGGGAATGCTCTCATGAATTGGAACTCCATGCAACTGTGCCTGCATCTTGCCGAGTTCGTAAAGTGATGAAGAATCTGAAGGCAGCCAGCCACCGTCGATATACGGCATCAGTATCCACGCCATATTGTCCTTGACAAGCATCCATTCATTCTCTCCTAGTAGCAACGGGGCAGGTGTCGGAACACCGTGTTCCGCGAGCCAACATGTATGCTTGATTACCAGTTCCACTTCATCCGGCGACCTTTCGTCCCAGACCTTCAGAACGAGCTGTGAACCATCATTTAGGGTTAGTAGATAATTCGAATTGGCCCACCCCCCAGCAAGTGGCCGTATCTTACTCAACGGTGCCACTCCAGCAGCCGTCAGCAACCACGACGCCTCTTCCACAGTTACATCAGTATACGCCATCAAACCACCTTCACTGTTGGAGTTCATCACTGTTGACAATTGAGTACAACTGCTTGGCATGCTCCTGCGGGGTAAGACCGAGCTCCTCGATGCGAGCGAGCCCGTTGCGCGCCCAACGCTTCCGGGTGCCCGGGTCGCGTGCCTGTTCGAGTGCCCTGTGCCAGGCTTCGACGTCCCCACGCTCGACCAGCCTGCCATTGAATTGGTCGACTATGGTCTCGGTGTAACCACCCTCGTTGACGAAGACAGGAGGGGTGCCTAGAGCCATTGCCTCAATGGGAGTCAGTCCGAAGGCCTCTCCGTGAGCCAGACCGATGATTGCGGCGGAGTTGCGCATGACAGCACGCATCGATTCAGAGTCTATGCCCGACAACACCCTGACTGTCACTCCGAGACTATCTCCATAGTCTCGCAATGCAGTATTCTCACTCTCCTTGGCACCTCCTATGACCACTAGCCCGAGACCACTTCCTACTAGATGCTCGACGGCCTCGTAGGTGCCCTTGAAGCGTGACATCCTGCCAACGGTGACAGCATACGAATTGACCTCCCCCAGACCCATCAGATCGAATGCTGCGCCTTCGCCGAACGAAGGCTCTCGACTGAATTCAGTGAGGTCTACTGAGGGGTACAACACCCCTCCTTTGATGCCGTAGATTCGATGTAGGTTGCGCGCCGAGAACTCCGAGTTCGCTGAGACACTCCAATTCTGATTCTCAGCGAAGCCGCGAAACGACTTCTCAATCCTAGTCCGTTGTCGGCTCTGCAGCAGGTGTATCAGACCTGGCCGCCAGCTGCCGCTGCCGTCGGGGTTGAGGTGGCTGACATTATCGTGGATGCCAGGTTTCGATTCGAGGAAATGAAGATGCAGCGGCTTGTCAGCCGGGACGAAGGTGGTAAACTCCATTGATCCATTACCTCCTGTTAGATGGACCGCATCGGCCCACTCTATGGCTGCCTGTGCAGATTCGTGCTCCTTCCATGCGGCCGCAGCACTACGTTCCTGACC
>DAGM01000028.1:1128-5303 GCA_002495735.1 Euryarchaeota archaeon UBA54 | reverse complement strand
CGCTGTGAGTCGAGCAGGTTGAGGCAGGCAAAGCGGACCTCGAAACACTCGGCTATGCTTGGCAGGTTGCGCAACAGGTCACGCGCCGCGCCACCGTTGACACTCATCGCCGCTTTGACCACCAGCAGTCGACATCTCTCCTCGCTCACAGAGCCACGCTTGGGTAGGCACGATAAGGGGCTTCGGTCATTTAATTCAAGAGCAGTCTGCCTTTCGCATACCCATGGTCGACGTGGCCGCGCCAGTCTTAGGCGGTTTTCAAGATAGCATCGTCGATGCGTTTGGAACAACCACTGGGTGGTGGGTTGGACACCTGCTGGTAGTGGGCATACTAGCTCTCAGTGTGGTCGCGCTACAGAACCGTCATCACATCGCCAACCACTCTGGATTCGGGCGCAGCACGCTGATTGATGCGGCTGCAACACTAGTCCTTACATCGGTTCAATACAGCGTTTTCACGGCCTCTTTCGGATGGCCCGAGGGAGTGTCACTCACACTCTCATTATTCTGCGCTCTGGCCTTCAGGTGGCACATGCTAATCGTCGAGTAATCTCCTTCTTCGCCTCGACATGGTTATGCCAATGATGGCCAGTACAAGAACCACGGCAACGCCGCCGATGATGATTGGCGCCTCGTCTGAGTACTCACCGAAGATTGAGTCGTTGCCGGTAAGGTCGATGGTGCCGATACCGATACTCTTCGGCTCAATCTTTACATCTATCACATTCGAGCTTGGACAAGATTTCGGAACCGAAGCACCATTCTCAAGCACGACGACACAACCTTCCCAAGTGGAATCTAGGTTGGAAGGTGTCAGAATCTGGAACTGGCAGTTAGCGGAAGTTCCACCATCTGGAATCAGCACATCACACTGTGGGCTCTGGTCGTCGAATCCACTGGGCCATGCGGACGAACCAGATTTGTCTACCAGTCGAGCGCTGTATTTGGTCGTTGAATCGGTGTTACTGTCGCAGGATATTGAAATCGAGAATGAAATAATTTGCCCGGCTTCTAGAGTACCTCCACCCTGTCCTACAGTGTGGTCGCAGTTGGTGAACTCGGTGATTGTCACTCCAATCTCATCGGTATCGCTAGCCAGACCAAGAGCTGGGATGATTCCTCCAACTGAGGTTACCTCCGCTGAGACGTTGACTAGGTAATCACCCGCCTCCAGATTTTGGCCCGCAGATATCGTGATAGAAATTGTCAGAGTTTCTCCAGCTTCTATGGTTACGCTTTCCGGTCCGGTTGTATCCAAATCTTCCGAGTCAATATCCAAACTCACCTCTTCTTCCCAACCTGAATTGTTCTCAAGCTCACAACTCGTTATCGCAGTCCTGCTTGACCCCGGAGACACATCGACTTCCACATTGCCGACACATTCGATGGTAATGTCTGGAAGAAACTGCCCTGACGCTGCTGGGATGAGCATCCCGAAGGGCCCTACGATCAGCATGAAAACAAGTACCAGAGTCGTTCTGGACATGACTCCGGCTGACACCTCGCTCGGATAGATATTCTCCATTCTATCCTCAGTTTGGAGCGATTTCCGACTCAAAGCATTCTTGGCGACCCCTAAGGTCGCCCGAAACCATGAGCGAGGGTGCGGGCAAGCCACCGGTAGTAATCGTCAAGCCGGAGACCAACATCACCAGTGGTACTGATGTCCAGGACAAACTAATCAGCGCGGCTCGCGTCTTCTCAAATCTCTTGAAGCCAACTTTCGGCCCACGTGGACTTGACAAGATGCTGTACAAGACTGACGGCACTACCGCCGTCACAAACGACGGAGCCAAGATTGTCGCTGAGCTGATGGTCAAGCACCCAGCTGCGAAGATGATGGTCTCAATGGGTAACTCTCAGGAGGAGGCGTGTGGAGATGGAGTAACCACTACCATGTTACTGTGCGGATCTCTCCTCCAAGAGGCCAGCAACCTACTGCGTAAGGGCCTGCACCCGCTGACCCTAGTCGACGGCTACCGCTCGGCGCTCGCCGCAGCTGTTGAGCAGATGAACCAAGACACCCACACTGTGAGTGACGAGCGTCTTGCTGCGGTTACTGAGACGGCACTGCGCGGCAAGGGTGCGGAAGCAGCACTCAGCCACTTCTGCCCTATCATCACCGACGCTCTGAATATACTCGCTTCCAACCGTGACGACGCCGGCGCTGAGCATGTGGCAATGTTCAAGACCGGCATCGGTGGACTACACGACTCTCGACTCATTCGAGGTATTGTGGTCAATCGCCGCGTGCTGATGGATAGCCTACCTAACCGGCTGAATGACGCCAAGGTGGCAGTACTCGGAGGCGATCTGAAGGTCCGCTCGATGACTCGTGACGCTGAGATACAGATTACCAGCGCAGACCAACTCGACTCGTTCGTCGACTCTGAGCAAGCTCGTAAGAAGACGATTGCCGACGCTATCATCGCCAGCGGGGCAAGCGTGGTTCTGTGCTCGGGAGAGGTGGATCGCGACATCCTGCACCATCTAGCAGACGCTGAGGTGCTCGCAGTTGGTGAACTCGACGAGTCGGAGATTCGCAACGCTGCTGACGCAGTCAGAGCCAATATCGTTGAGTCGATACTAGACATCGAGACCGCGGATCTTGGAGTTTGCGGATCGCTGGTTTGGGAGCGTCGGGAGGCCTCAGATCAGGTCGAGGACATCATCAGAATCGACGACTGCCCCAACCCGAGGGTAGTCACCATCGAGGTTGGCGGAAGCGGAGAGACCGGCACTGAGGAGATTATCCGAGGGCTGCATGACGCCCTAAGGGCGACCTCATTGGCTCTTGCCGACGATGAACTCCTACCTGGCGCTGGTTCAATCCACGCCCGCATGGCCCATGCCGTACGGCGTGCCTCTGAAGTAGAACCGGGCCGGGCTAGACTGGCGATGGACGCCTTTGCTCGCGCGCTCGAGACAATTCCAGCGACCCTAGTCGAGAACTCTGGCGGCGACGCATTGGATCGAATTCTCGAACTCAGAGCCGCCGCGAGGGAGGACGAAGGATTTGTCGGAATCACTCCTGAGGGAGGAGTGGGGTCGGCCGACGGGGTCTGGCACCCGAGGGCTGTTATCGAGGACGGCCTAGAGTCAGCGACCGAGACTGCGATGAGTATGCTCAGGATAGATCAAGTCATCTCTGCGAGGGGCGACTAGGGCTCACGCGAACCCTTCAAGTCCGCCGCACCAACGCACTGCCATGGCCCAACCCCGCGCTCTGCTAAGCGTTTGGGAGAAGTCCGGTATAGAGGACCTCGGTAGAGCACTCTCGGCGATGGGATGGGAACTTCTCTCTACAGGAGGGACAGCACGTGCTCTGAGGGACGCAGGCCTCGAAGTCATCGATGTTTCCGAGGCAACCGGCCACCCCGAGGTTTTCGACGGACGCGTCAAGACCCTGCATCCGGCCGTGCATGGGGGCATTCTTGTCCGCCGCGACAGAGAAGATGACATGACAACCCTGGCAGAACTCGGCTACGGCACTATCGACCTAGTCTGCGTCAATCTGTATCCGTTCGTAGCGACTGCCGCACGCGACCCGCCGGCTAGTGATGCAGAACTCATTGAGATGATCGACATCGGTGGGCCGACCATGGTCCGCTCCGCCGCCAAGAATCACTCCGACGTCATCGTCTTGACAAATCCAGAGCAGTACTCTGGTGTTCTGAATTCCCTCTTAGAATCGAATGGCGACCCCTCTGGGGTCGACGACTCCGCTAGGCAAACACTCGCTCTCGCCGCATACCAAAGTACTGCAGCCTACGACACTGCCGTTTCTAACGAACTTGAGAGCAGATTCACTCAACGTGATGTACCCTCTCAACTCCATGTTTCCTCCGGGGCCGGCACAGAGCTGCGCTATGGAGAAAACCCGCATCAACCCGCAGCCTTCTACCCAGCAGGTGGAGAGCCTTCCGGCCTCGCCGCAGCTGTTCAGCATGGTGGTAAGCCACTATCTTACAACAACTACCTCGACCTCGATGGTGCCCTCAAACTTGCTCGGACCATGGTATCAACATGCTCGGACTTTGAGCACGGTTGTGTAGTAATCAAGCACACTAATCCATGCGGGGCCTCGGTCGACGAAACTCAAATCAGAGCCTGGGAGAGTGCTCTTGCAAGTGACCCAGAGAGCGCTTTTGGTTGCGTCATAGCCTTCACCAAGC
>DAGM01000028.1:0-735 GCA_002495735.1 Euryarchaeota archaeon UBA54 | reverse complement strand
GTCCAGGGGCACTGGAGATTCTGTCGGCCAAGAAGAACCGCAGACTGTTGACTCTCGACCCGATAGAGCCGCGCTCTGACGAGATCAGGATGCGCCAACTCGACGGTGGCTGGCTCGCCCAGGTACAAGGATCGCCAGCAATCAATTGGAATGATGTCAAGTGCGTGACTGAGAAGCAGGTAGACACTTCTGAGATGGCATTGGCATGCTTCGGCGCGGCAGTACTCGCTGAAGTCAAGTCGAACGCCATCATCCTCATCACTAGGTCAGACACCGGTTGTGCGACAGTAGGTGTTGGCCCCGGCCAGACCAGTAGGGTCGAGGCGGTCAGGATAGCAGCACGTAGGGCAGGCGAGCGAGCCGCAGGCTCGATGATGGTCTCCGACGCTTTCTTCCCCTTCCGTGATGGAATCGACGCAGCCAACGATATAGGAGTCAGCACAGTTGTTCAGCCCGGTGGCTCAGTCAGGGATCAAGAGTCGATAGACGCGGCCAACGAGCACGGCATGGCGATGTTGTTTACTGGAACGAGACTCTTCCTTCATTGAATTCGGAGGTGGATAAAATGCACAAACTAGCTGATACAATCAAGGGAGTTGGAGCAATATTGCTTCTTCTTGGAGCGGTCGCATTTTGGATGGGAATACAAATTGACGATGGTATCCCACCCGACGACGAGGATTGGAGTGGAACTCTGATGTGGGAGGGAACAACACCAGCGACTTTTGAGGGCGA
>DAGM01000001.1:16834-22114 GCA_002495735.1 Euryarchaeota archaeon UBA54 | reverse complement strand
CAAAGCAACAAACCTGTCTCACGACGGTCTAAACCCATCTCACGATCCCCTTTAATGGGCGAACAACCCCACCCTTCCCAGCTGCTGCACCAGGAGGTTGGGAAGAGACGACATCGAAGTAGCAAGCCACCAGGTCGATATGTGCTCTTGCTGGTGACAACTCAATTATCCCCGAGGTAACTTTTCTGTTATCAATGGCCCCCAGAAATGAGGCACATTGGTTCGTTAGGCCCTGCTTTCGCATCGTCGATCGTTATTGATCCGATCCACGTCAAGCCAGCTTTTCCCCTTACGGTTTACGGTGGAGACTGAACCACCTAAGCTGACCTTTGGGCACGCCTGTTAGGTTTTCGGGCGCGTGGCGCCCCACCCAAACTACCCACCAAACGTTGTTCTCATTAAGAGTTAGTACAGTCACGCACTAAGGACGGTGTCTCTATGGACGACTCCTCCCAGGACTTGTGCCCTGGGGATCAACATCTCCCGTCTACTCAGCACAAAGTGTGCGAATGTACAGCGCCAGGCTGTAGTAAAGCTCTACGGGGTCTTCGCTTGCAGGTTGAGGTTACTGGACTGTGCGCCAGTAATAGTCAATTTCGCCGGACGTACCGCGGAGACAGTGGGACTCTCGTTGTGCCATTCATGCAAGTCGCCAATTAAGCGACAAGGTATTACGCTACCTTAAGAGGGTCATAGTTACCCCCGCTGTTTACCGGTCCTTCGCCAGGTTGAAACCCGATTTCAGATACCGGCACTGAGCAGGATTCACCGACTATACACATCCTTTCGAACTAGCAGTCGGCTATGTTTTTATTAAACAGTCGGAGTCCCCTTGTTACTGCGACCAGCTTATCTCTAAGCTGGCACTCCTTCTCCCGAAGTTACAGAGCTATTTTGCCGAGTTCCTTCGCGGTACTTTGCCCGTCACACCTTAGGCTGCTCACCCAGGGGCACCTGTGTCAGTTCTCGGTACGGTCACCTCTGCGGCTTTTCACGGGACCCTGGCCTCATTCGTCTTCGCTCACGCCTTCTCGATCTTCTCACCATTACGGTTCTCCGATCGATTATTGAACGCTTCGACACCCCATGACAGGAATGTACGAACTAGCCCGAGCCGTTACCAGATTTGCAGAGGGGCATACGAATATTAACGCATTTCCCTTTCGAACATCTCGGTTAAGAATGTCCTTAGGACCGGCTAACCCTCGGCTGATAAACATTGCCGAGGAATCCTGGCCCCTTCGGTGGTGCGGATTCTCACCGCACTATGCTGCTACTCTTCCCTAGATTCTCATACATAGACGGTCCACTAGATCTCACGACCTAGCTTCTACCCGACCATGTCGCCGCGCTACCCCATCTCCTTTCGGAGGGTCAGCGTATCGGTATTCAGTTTGAGTCCCGTCCATTTTTCGGGCCCGCAAGCTTGACCAGTGATCTGTTACGAACTCTTTCAAGGATGGCTGCCTCTAAGCCCACCTTCTGGTTGTCTTCGACCACGGACGCCGTTTGTGATTAACACTTAACTGAAATTTTGGGACCTTAACGCTGAGCTGGTTTCTTCACCTTTCGTCACGGTAGCTTACCCACCGTGGCTCACTCCCCGCTTCTACGACGAATGCAACTTTGGAGTTTGACAGCGTACCGAGGGATCGCTCCCCCTAAATACCCAATCAGTGCTCTACATCGCATTCCATCTCTACGGAGGTCTACCTACGAGTAGTCTCGCGCGGAACCTGCTATTGCCCATCTCGATTGGACTTTCACCCCTATACCCAACTCTTCCGAGCGATTTGCACATCAGCAACGGTTCGTCCCTCCACCCAACTTTCGTCGGGCTTCAGACTGGCCAGGCATAGATCGATAGGCTTCAGGTCTCCCACCATTGACTCCGGGCGAGCTCACCCAGTCCCTGACCGCTTACGCGGCTGCGGACCTTTCGGTTTCCCTTCGGCTTCGCAGTTCAACTGCTTAACCTTGCCAATGATCAGAACTCCCAGGGGCATTTTTCGAAACGCACGAATAGACGCTGCTCATATCTTCGCTTTCACGCCTATTCAGCTTGTTCCCGACTGGTTTCAGGGTCTTTTCACATCCCGCTAAGGATACTTTTCAGCTTTCGCTCACGCTACTTGTCAACTATCGGTCTCGAGTAGTATTCAGGATTGGAAGTCTCTGCCTCCCATATTCACGCGCGATATCCAACGCACGCTACTCTGGATCCGTCTCTTGGCCATATGCAGTACGTGTACGGGACTTTCACCCTCTGTGGTGCGCCGTTCCAGGACGACTTCCACTTCCTGCACTTAGACTACAGACGGTCCTTACCCCACATCTCTCCAAGGTTTCCCATGGAGATTCGGTTTGTCCTGTTCCGCTTTCGTTCGCCACTAATAACGGAATCTCGTTTGATTTCTTTTCCTCTCCCTACTGAGATGCTTCAGTTCAGGAGGTTCCCTTTCCTCAATGAGGAATGGCACAGAGTGCCAGGAGGTCCAATTCAGCAATTTGCGGATCCAAGAGATTCATGCCTCTCCCCGCAACTTATCGCAGCTTGTCACGACCTTCTTCGGCTCTCGAGCCGAGCCATCCCCCAGTCGGGTTGTAGCATCTTGATTTCTACAATCCCACCTTTGTGAGTCCTCTGGTGTCCAGGCATATCAATTCAGGTCTCTCAGGCCACCTCGTCTCCCCGCAGGGCGGGGCGGCCTCAACCTCTTATCCTGATACCTAATAGTACCAGGACGCACTAAATGCAAGTGGGCGACCTACCTTCGGTATTTGAACTAAGCGGGGTCCACACTCCCTCCTAAAGAGGGCGGTGGTAGGCATATACGAATTATTATTCAGCCTCATCCGGAATATGCTCTAGGCCATATGCCAGAGGATTAGAGATAGTGGCTTCTGGAATTCCCTCAAGGCCAAGTGCTAGGGAGGGCGCAGAAACCTCGTTGGACACCTCCTCCAAGCCAAAAGGCAAATCGGATGAAGGGACTGAGGGTGCTTGGCCTTCTAGGTCGAAAGGAAGATCGAGGTTTTCGTTAGTCTGCGTGGACTTGGGAGAACTGTTCGCCGCGCCCTCATTAGGAGTTTCTTCGTCACTGCCGCATGTGGGGCACGATGAAGTCCCCGATGAAACCAGTCCGCAAATCGGGCACTCGTACACGGTGCTCGCTGCAGGAGTTCACGCTTCACGCTGTCGGAAGAGGCGGATGGTACTCGTCAAAGGGACGAGTACAGAGTGCCGTGGAATGCTATGATGAAGACGGTGGCGACGATACAAGTGATTACCATCACTGGAAGGCCGACTCTTATCCACTCTCTAGTGGTGATTGGTCGTGGCCCACGCTCGCTGATGGCTACTGTCATGACATTCGCACTCGAGCCTATCGGTGTGGCATTGCCGCCGAATCCCGCACCCATGGCCAAAGCCCAGAACAGCGGCTCTATTTCGATTGACGGGTCGGCCTCTCCGATGCTCACTATCACGGGTATCATAGCAGCGGTGAAGGGGATATTGTCAACTATTGCACTGGCAATTGCGGAAAACCAGACAACGGCCACCGCCAGCATCACCTGATCACTGCCGAAGTTGTTGTATATCCAGTAGGCGAGATCGGACAGATAGCCTACATTACCCACTGCTCCGACTAGGATGAACAGGCCAGCGAAGAACAACAGGGCTGCCCACTCAATTTTCTCGGTCACCCTGTGCATCAGGCCATCACGGAGCTCGTTGTCCTCTGGCTTGGCCGCAACAAGAGCTAGCCCTGCTCCAGCGAGTGCAATAGCATGTATCTCGATATCAAGATGAAGGAATTCCTTCGCAGAGAACATCACCACGGTCAGCGACAATATCGCCAGAGTTGTATACATTAATTTCCGGTCATCAACTGCATCCCACTCATCTTCTGCCAGAAGGGATTCTACACTATGTGGCTTTGATTCAGTCCAATCCTTGTAGTACCATCGCAGGTAACCCAAAGTAATAATCCAAGCAATCAGAGTTAGTATCCCTAGCCTCATTAGGAATCCATTGAATCCGAAGTGATCCAAATCTCGGCTAGCTGCCTCGGCGGCAATCATGACATTGGGTGGATCCCCTACCATCGAGGCAACTCCACCTGTGTCTGACAGAATAGCTTCAGCTAGAAGAGGAGGTACTGGATTTATCTCCATCCGATTGCAAATTCTCAAGGTCACTGGGGCAATGATAATTATCGCAGTGACGTTGTCGATCACCAGTGAAATCAGAGTAGTAATGGTTCCAAGAAGGACGATTAGTTTCCATGGGTCACCACCACTCATCTTTGCTGCTTTAATGGCGATGAACTCAAAGAATCCGCAGAGTTCGAGGATCGCAGCGAATACCATCATACCAAGCAGAAGTCCGATGACCTCGAACTCGATCCAGCCCAGCATGGTGTGCTCGAGAGAATCGCCATGAGTGCTGAAGACTCCGGTCCAGTGCCCGTACAGAAGCATGACAACCGAACCGAACCAAGCAGCAATGGTCCGGTGAAGGTACTCAGACAGAATGAGTACGAATGATACTACGAAAATCGCTAGAACCGCCTGCTGCTCAGTCACCATGGCGCGGCGAGCCTTAACGCCTCTAAATAAGTGAGCATGGCGGCTATCTGCAGAGAGGTTAGTTTTCTCGGACTAACTCCTACCGGACCAGAAAACCGCGGTGTTCCCTCTGCTGAGAACTAATCTGGAGCCAGTAGCATCGGCGAGGCCTTCGAACGCCTGTGTCCTCTCGGAGGAGCCACTTAGCAAACCTCGGTTGGCCTTCGCCTTGACTAGTCCTCTCTTGCTGAGTTGGTCGCTCAACTCTGATACCACTGAGTCGGTGATTCCTTCCTTACCTATCCTGATGGTAACAGGAGTAGATTTGTCCTTCGCCTGTCGAAGGATTGATTGAGGAAATTTTTCACTAATTTTAATCGCCCCCTAGAAATCAGGTCCCGAACGTTCTATCCTGCCACAGTCCTTGCAGGTTATAATCAGCATGCCGACTGAGATTCTGAATCTCGCATTGCGACCAGGGATCAGTGCCGCTTCGCAACCCCTGCAAATCAGTCTGGTGATTTGCGATTCCGGGCGTTCGCCATGTCGCTTCCCAATTCTGAGTATGTCCCTCGCAGCAGCGTCGACAGTCTCGGGGTCCGTAGTCCCATAGGATAGCAGGACTGTGGATAGTTCGTCAATGGCCTTTGAGGCTCTCCTCTTCCTCCTCGAGTCTTTATTGCGCCGCCGGTTAGTCATCTCGACCCC
>DAGM01000001.1:0-16461 GCA_002495735.1 Euryarchaeota archaeon UBA54 | reverse complement strand
GGTTTCCGTCGATTCTTATGAGTACCCCTCTCTGCTCATACCAACCCGCGAGAGGTGCGGTCTGCTCGTGATAGGCGGACAGCCTGTTCCGCACCGTGCCCTCAGTGTCGTCCTTTCGTTGAACGACTCGTGCGGAGATCTCAGGAGGAGGGGGATTGAATCTGATGTGGTAAATCATCCCGGTCTCCGGATCCATTCTCCTGCCCACTATCCGCTCGACGATGGCCTCGTCAGGAACCTCAATAGAAATCACGGCAGAGACTCCTTCCACCTCGGCCAGCGCCTCAGCCTGGGCGATTGTCCTCGGGTAGCCGTCCAACAGTAGGCCAGACACAGCATCGGGCTCCTGCAACCTCTCCGAGATTAGCCCGATAATCACTTCATCGGGGACCAATAGGCCAGATTCCATGTAGCCCTTGGCCTCGGACCCCATTTCAGAGCCCGAAGCTACAGCGGCGCGGAGCATATCTCCGGTCGATACCTGAGGCTTGCCGGTGAGAGATGAAATCCTGCTGGCCTGAGTACCCTTGCCGGCACCCGGGGGGCCGAACAGCACTATCGAGCCACTCATGGTGCTTCGAGAGTGGCCCGAGTGATAAGCAAAGCGCAGACTAAGGCTTGTTCTGCTCCCACCACAGGTGACCGTATGCGGTCCACTGTTCCATTGTCCAGCCATCGGGCAGACCGCCAAGGGGCAAGGGCGGAGACCCCTCAGCGCTAGAAAGTGGTTTGAGCATCGGAGACGACTGGGCTATGGCAGCTTGGATCTCATCATCGCTGACTCCACCGGTCAGTACCTCTCCTGAGGCTGAGGTCTCCAAGGCGGCTGCCTTTCGCTCGGATTGAGTTCCAGCCAGTAGTGCCGAACCCTCGGGAATCAGTTCCTCCTCAGGGCTCAGGGAGGTCGTCGAGGATCTGCGCATCCTCACTCCTGAGACTACGATGGAACCTAACAGGATGAGGAAGGTCAGTGCTAGGGTCCAATCTGGAAGTCCGAGGCTGTCAAGTATACCGCCGAGTCCGCCTCTGTTGGAATCCCTAGCCTTGCTGATACCCACTTCCAGAGTGCCTTCCGTAATGGTAGGGAGTCCACTACCTGAGTAGGTTGAGTTGGTAGTGAATTGAATGTGAGTTAGACCATTCGAAGTCCCTTCGCTAGGGGTTACGGTAACTGCCACTGCGGAGGATTCGCCTGCCCCCAGAATCATTGGTTGGACCTGACTAATTTGTACTCCCCAGCCTTCTAGGTCGTCGGACCTGATGATTACCTCGGCCGGAGAGTTTCCCAGATTGGTTACTATGACTTCGAATGTCCGCCCGTTGGCCCCGATGTCCTCAAACGACGATGAATCACAAGATACGTCAATCCATATCGAAGATAGTGTCTCTATTTCCATCTCCACCGTGTAAATGTATACATCGTCACCGGAAGGAGGGGTGACTTCGATGATGACTGAAACCGTTTGACCTGCGGGCCCAACGGGGAGGCTACCGGGAAGATCGATGCCGACCGTTATAGTGGCCTCTTGGTTCATCTCCATTGAGAAATCCCTGCCCGATAGGAACCCTCCCGACCAGCCGTCGGGAAGGGTACCCATTGTCAGACTGATACCAAGGACGACATTTCCGGTGTTGTGAGCCTGTATGTTAGCTGTCCCGGGAATTCCCAGAGCAATGGCCATGGTGGCATTCCATGAGAGGTCCAAGGTGGCAATCTCCTGCACCACTAGGCGTGTGGCGTTGGTGACTGTGGGGCCACCAGCGAGGGTTGTACGTATGGTGATGGTATTGGACACCCCCCTATCTGCAGCAGGGGGGACGATGGTGACAATGGTGACAATGGAGGATGTCCCAGCAGGAATGTCGAGTGCGATCTCTTCTGATTGCACGTCCGAGCCCTCCGAAATCTGGATTGGCCATGTGTTGAGGGACGAGAAAGCCTGTACTACGAACTGCATCGGGACGTTGCCGTCATTAGAGACGACAAGTTCGGTTGTGACTACGTCGTTATTCAAGACGGGTCTCGGATCAGCTATCGCCAAAGGCCCGAGAGCGACTCCTTCAGAATCGAACAGCTCGGGAGAGAAGTCGAGACTCTCTAACACGGTGACAACTGCCCATTCAATGGTCTCCAGTGTCGGGTCATTGACCGAAGTTGTGATGCACTCGATGTCTTGAGTGAATCCCGCGGAAGGCTGTCCGTCTTCGGCATTGGGTACTCTGACTTTGATAGGAAGAGGGAGGAACTGGAGTCTGCTCAACGGTTCAAGGGTTATCTCGGACGATTGACTGTTGCCGATATGTATGGTCCAGCGGTCGGTAGTCTCGCAACTGACTGTGTACTGAGTCGGGCCGTTGCCAGTATTCTTGATAGAGAGTGAGAAGACAGCGAACTTGCCAGGCTCTGCTCCCAATCCTTCCGTCCCTGCGACTATGGTGTAAAGTCCCTCGACCCTCTCCACGAATGCTGTCAGCCTGATGCTGTGAGAAACTGTGGGCGCATTAGTGTCGAACAGAGTCAGGTCTGAGACGAAGGTCCCTGGCAGAGCGTAGATGACACCCGAAGGGCTGGACAAGTCAGTGTCCATGTCGGACATGTTCAGTGTGACTACGACTCTGTCACCCTCCTCGCCGAACGGAGCCAGTGTCCACGGCCCGGATTCGTTGATTAGTTTCCACCACTCGTCCTGCGGAGAGTAAAGGACGCCGTCATTACCCAGTAGTTGTACGGGCGAAACACTCAGACCTACTGAAATCTCCGAGGTTCCCTCATTGCGCATCTCGAGCTCGAAAAGGACCCAACTAGCTGTCCTTGGATCTAACGTCCTCGACATGGCTTGGGAGAGTTCAGCGGGGTTACTAGGTGTGCTACCGTCATCCATGAGAGGAGTGAGTCTGACTCCGATTTGAGAGACGATGACATGCAGTAGAATACGGTTGTTGTCATTTCCAGTGGACTCGTCATTGAGCTCGTCAACCTCTGAGTCCGAATCGAGTCTTAGCTCGAGGACATGCAGGCCAGTAGTCGAGAACGAATGAGGGAATGACAGTGAGTCGAGCATGCCTCCACCCAGAGAGGAGCGCTGTGAGGTGTGAATCATCGACCCCGCAGTGAGGTCCTCAACCTCGATTGAGTAGGTACCTGTATCAGCCGCGGCCTGATTCTTCCAAGCGGCCTCGACTAGGAAGGTATCGCCCTGTAGGGGACTCTCCACGGAACTCGAGAGAGAGCCCTCGAATACAGAAAGGTCTGCCTGCTCTAACTCGGTGGCCACCCCACTGAGTACGATGGCGTAGTCCTGCAGCGTCCCTCCTGCATGGCCGACCTCGACTGTCCATGTGCCCGAGGTGCTGGAAGGCAATCGTACCCTCTCCACATTGTTTAGTCGATCCTCACTGCCTCCCGCGACGCTGAACCCATTAGAGAACTGATTAGCGATGTATACAGTCCCCTCGGGAGAGGTCACCCTCAAGTCGAGGTCGTTTACCAACCGGGCTGCACTCTGGTCTGCTACTGCCGATCCTTCTCTATCGTTCCATACCAGCGTGATGTCCATGCCTTGGCTCGCGTCGATGTCGAAGGTGTAGAGGAAGGCATGGCCGGGCAGCAACTCGCGTGAGTTGTCGTACAGGACTGACTGACTCTGCCCGCCTGAAGAGGGGTATAGGCTGTTCTGAAGATTGACCTGCCCCCACCCCTCAGCCGGATTGGGGATGTCAGGAATGCCAAGGTCCTCCGCGCCGTTAATCAGTATGGCTCGAATCAGATCCGAGCGGGGCTCGCTTATGCCCTCTGACTCCCTGAGATACTGCCTGACCATCGCTGCAGCGCCGGCGACTATGGGAGTGGCCATCGACGAGCCGTTGAGTGTCATGTACAGTGGGGTGCTTCCATCACCGTGAGTGGCACTCGAACACGAATCGCCATTGGCGAACTGTGCTTCTTCGGCCATAGCCGAGCAGATCATCACACCGGGAGCGACTAGGTCTGGTTTGATGCGCCCGTCAAGGGTCAATCCTCTAGATGAGAATCCGGGGACTGTGCCCTCAGCAGTGCTGCCGTACGCCCCGGTGGTCGAGGCTCCGACCGTCAGGACATTCTTGGCAGTCCCGGGCGGTGTAACGCTGCTGGCTCCACTCGAACCTAAATCACCGGCCGAGAAGAGAACCAGGAAGCGTGGGAAATCCACTATAAACGAGTCGGCGGATCTGGAGTCGGAACTGTATTCGCCGACGAGGTTTTCGTTCCCCCAACTATTGGTCTGTATACGTGCGCTGTTCTGCCACGAGTGAGTGAACATTTCGTACAGCGAACCCCAACGGGCGAGGACCCCGGAACTGTCAGCTTCAAGCTGATAGAAGTGGAAGGTAGCAGCAGGCACCATGCCCATGGTCGTCGAGTCGCCCGAACCGTCTCCAAGCAGTGTGGCTGTCACATGAGTACCGTGCCCGCTATTCATGTCGGCGTTCGAGTTGTCGGGTCCAAACTGGTCATAGATTCCTCTGATTCGATTCGTGAAGTCACCGTGGTCATCATCTAGGCCAGTGTCAGATATGGCAAGGACCTCGCCGCTCCCATTCAGCGTCCCACCTGAACTAATCAACGCACTGTTGATGCCACTGATTGAACTGGCGTTGGTATTGTGGATGACTATTTGCGAAGCTGAGCCAATGTGCAGAATCCTGCCATCCATAGCGAGAATTGGAATCCATTTTGCATCAACAGAGCGGGGCTGGCACAGATAGGCGTCGCAAACCCCCCTGGGCCCTATTTCTCCGGAGACCAGCTGCAGATCCAGCGAGAGTTCTGCCAATTCATAGAAATCGAGATCTGGAGCTGGCGTCACGTCCAAATCGACTAGTATTCCATTCCTCCCTGATAGTGGAATCAACTCGGAAGCTACTCGCCACGCCACTGGCAGCGCACCAGTCCATCTGACGCTTGGCAGCCTGTTGATTGACTCGACTACATCGGCGTTACTCAGCGTGTCCACGCGAACCACTACGGCGTCATCAGGAATCACATCTAGGATATCGACCCCCATGATGGAGAAGGTGTCCATCATGGCCGTCAAGTCAGAACTGTCGGATTGAACCAGAAGCATTCCCGTGCGCCTCAGGGCCTGCGGGTCGTACAGGTTCTCAGGGCCGAGAGGGATGGGGGCGTCCAACGGGTCGAACGAGCCGAACGGAGAGTACAGGAGGCCTGATGACTCACGCAGTGGATAGGAGGTTATTGAGGCATCAATCTGTGACCACTGTGAGTTTGGAGGCACAGAAGCACCCCCTCCTTCATCACTGTCTGTAAAGAGGTCTTCCGAGGCGCTCGCAAGCACTCCGGTCCACGTAGACAAGAGCAGTGTTGTGAGAACCAGTATGACAGAGCGAGCCCTGAGCATGCAACAGCCGACCCGAGGGGGCTTTTTGACCGTTCATACTAGGTGTACCACGAAACTCGCCAACATGAAGGCGCTTTCATAGCCCGTAGTAATCCGAAATTGCTCTATCAGTTTTAGCCACAGAAACGCGCCAATCGGATTCAGTTCCCATCAAAGCGCGAATACAGTCAATGTTTTCGGGGATCACGTCGCTCTCTTGGTGTATCGCTTGGAAGTAGTACAGCCTATCGCCCACCAACTTCACTCCGTCCTCCCAGATGAATATCTCATGCAGGTCACCCCACTTGCGGCCTAGATCGCGTGCCATCTCCATGACTTCAGCGGTGGTTGTCAGTCGGTTCCCCTCTCCATGCATTACAATGACCCTTGGAGTCTGCCTCCATATGTCTAGAATCGATTCAGTTGTCTGACCATGTCCTGAGGGAAGATCTGCGATGATGGCGTGAACATGCATCAGAGTGGTTGGAACTGCTACGGCCAGTGAGTTGATTTCGATTTCCGGCATCACCGTCATGACGTCTGGGCCGTGGTGGCTGGGAACCTTTAACACCGGTTTAATGGCATTGATGGGACCCTTCTTCGAGTCACCTGGGTCGGCCGCCCTACGAATCATGGTGCACTCGACCTTGAGGGAGTTGCCGAGTTCGTACAACGGCACGAGAGTGCGTGATAGTCCGGTGGTGTTGCAGGAGACAACTCTCGTGCCATCTGCATTCATGTTCGCGGCGTGGTTGGCGCTAGAACTGTAGGACAAACCGGTGAGTTCGTGCTTCTCACCGCCTTGGAACATGTGCTTGATACTGGCTGCCTCGTACTTGGCAAGGTTTGCCGCCCCCATCTTACTTGGGGCACAGTCGATCACCACGTCCGCTGAGGCCAGCAGGTCGGAGAGTCCTCCATGGCACTCATATCCGCCGGATGAGAAGGAGGCTATGCGCTCTGGATTATCGGTGGTGCAGTACAGAGGGTAGCCCTTCTTCGCTGCTAGTTCGCACCCGAAACTGGGTCCTGTCTTGGTCACTCCCACGACTTCCATGTCATCCTGGGCGTCGACTGCATCGGCAACTCTCTTGCCGATTGTCCCGTAGCCGTTGATGGCGACCCTGATCACGCCTTGACCTCATAGCCCCTTGAGGGCGTTTTAACGCCCTTGCCAACCCTCTATCAACATACCCTTCTCCTCGCACCTCGAATTTACCCTCAATAGCCGCAACTTGAGGCCGTGCTGCCCGTCAGAATGAAGACCACTAGCGTCATGTCCGCACAGGGAGAGCCATGCGCGAGGTCACTGCGAAGAGCATGAAACTTGGTCGGGACCTAGATGGAATGCTGTCCGAAGCCCTAGAGAGGGACTTGCTGGTCAGGATCGGATGGGGTCGCGGAGGAGATGAGAAGCCCAAGAGCGGAGAGATTGGGGCCATTTCTCATCTGCCCCCAAAATCAAGAGTTCTGCTGCTTGGCGACCTCGGTGAGTGCGCTGGGGGCATGAACAACGGAGGTACCTTCACGCTGCAAGGATCCAGTACATCGATGCTCGGGGCTTTTCAGCGAAACGGACGGATAGTCGTCGAAAAGGACGTCGGAGACCGTCTCGGACGTCGGATGACTGGAGGCTTCATCACAGTGCATGGCTCTGCCGGAGACGAAGTCGGTGCCTGCATGTCTGGTGGCACGGTAATCGTCCGGGGCCATGCTGGGAAGAGGGCTGGGGCCGGCATGAGCGCCGGAACTGTTGTTGTCCTTGGCTCAGTTGGCTCCGAGCCCGGAGTCGGTATGACTGGAGGGCGCGTGGTCATCGCCGGTAGTTGCCCCCCTCCCGGAGAAGGTGCGGCCATGAGAGGGATAGAAACCGCAGAGATGGCCCAGTTAGCTGAGCATCTAGAGCCGCTGGGGTTGACTCTGGAAGAAGATGCGTTGGTCCTAGTGCCGTCTGACTCCCCTTTGGGATCTACGAAGATGCCTGATTCATCGATAGCAGAGGGCTTTGAGAGCATCGTACTGGTGCCCTCGACCTCGGACAGACTTCCTGAGCACTCTCCTCTCGATCCGTACACCCTCCTGATGCCGCTCGGCTCCAAAGAGGGCGGTCTACTGTTCCCAATCCCCTGGTTAATCGAATCTGACTCCACCGACACCTGGCAGGGAGCGGCTTCGACTCAGCCAGCCCTGGTTAGGACTTCGCCCAGAGAGTGTGATCTGATTCTCGTAGGCGAGGGTAATCTCGTCGACTGTGGGGACTGGCTTGGGAATTGTGCAGGTATAGTACTTGATCTGGCTGACATGCCACCACTCAACGACGCCGAGATTGAGGCCATTCTGGTATCCATTACCTGCAAGATGAGCGATGAATCGATGATTCTCCTGCGTGACCGTGTCGATAGGGTCGATCACCTGTTCAGACTGGTTGTAGACCTTGATTTGGACGGCGCAGTCATCGACGCAGCAGCCCCTGGTGGCAGTCGCGCGGCGTCTGCTCTACCACGAATAGGTCTCGCCGCCCGGGCGATGAACCTGACCGAGCAAGGGCGCCATCTACTCATCGAGATGGATGAGGCACCGAGTGCTGAGGACATGTTGATTGCAATCGCGGCAGGATGTCCTATCTTAGTGGCGCCACCTCCTGAAGATGGTCTCGAGGAGACCTTGGTCTGGCTCGACTCGGCCGTTCGGGGTTGGATGCATGAGTTAGGCCTTGATGGGCTGGAGAAACTCAGTAGAAGAAACCTCAGGGCCCTAGATTACGACACAGCCTCCATCAGCGGCCTGAGGCTGATTGGTTACGACCGCCCACTGCCCATGTGGCTTGGTAATTGAGGTGAGAAATGCCTACTCTAAACCTTCAGCACTCCGTCTTGCAGTACATCCAGGGAATCAACGGCGCCGAGCACTCTGGCGGAAGCTGGTCAGACTGGCTACCAGCTATGGGGTGCCCAGTAGAGGGCAATGACGACGAAATCATCGAGGTCGAAGTCTTTCCAGACCGCCCCGATCTGCTCAGTCACGAATCTCTAGCTCGGGCTGCCAGGAGTTTCGTAGGTGGGACTTTCGAAGATCCATCTGTCGAGGTTTCTGAGAGCGGAGTGGAAATGGTGGTTGACCCATCCTTAGAACAGGTCAGACCGGTCATCATGGCAGCGATAGTCAGAGGTGTTAACACTGGAAACACCGACTCCGAGAAGAATGAGTTCATCCAGTCCCTGATGGACCATCAAGAGAAACTTCATCTGACACTAGGGCGCAAGCGCAAATTCGCCTCTATAGGCGTGCACGACCTATCTATGCTCTCTGAGCCGTTCAAGGTCGTCACGGTACCTGAATCGCATTCCTTCGTGCCTTTGATGATGAGTGAGGAGATGACAATTAAGCAGATTTTGGAAGAACATCCCAAGGGCGTCGAATACGCGCACCTGATGGATGGCTTGGATTCATTTCCAGTGATTATCGATTCCAACGACGACATCCTGTCGTTCCCTCCGATAATCAATGGTGACCACACCACAGTCACAGAGTCCACGACGGATTTCTTCATTGACGTGACTGGATGGGACGAGCGGGCTTGTGAAGCATGCCTGATACTGGTGTGCCTGTCACTGCATGAGAGAGGTGGTGCGATTGAAAGCGTCAGCGTCACCGGATACGATAGCGATGTTGCCAACACTCCACGCGGGGATGCCGTGAGGCATCGGGTTCCGGACCAGTTGATTGAGAAAGTGCTAGGTCTAGATTTGGGTTCAGATGAGATTGCGGCCGCCCTGATTAAGATGGGTGGACGACTGATTGAATCGAGAACGGTTACCGACGGCGTGAACAGGGTGGAGCGGTGGGCGGACTGTGCAGTGGGCGAGCGAGAGCACGTGGTGGAAATGCCACGATGGCGCAGCGACATAATGCACCCAATAGACATCGTCGAGGACATAGCCATCGGGTACGGCTACGACAATATGCCCGAGAAGTTCTCCGCAGTCCACCTAGACGCGGTTCCGCTGAGTTCGTCACACCTTGAACGCAGAATCAGGGCAAGCCTGAGGTCACTGGGAATCCAAGAGACGCAAGGACTTACCCTGTCGAATGAAAGGGACCAGTTCAAGAGAGTCAGATGGCCTGCCCGAGGGAGGCTGTCAGTGATCTCCAACCCTATCACCAGAGACCATACTATGCTACGCCAGTACCTCCTGCCCTCTCTGCTGAAGCTGCTTGCGGCCAATCGGCATCACGAGTTGCCACAGAAGGTGTATGAATTGGGAGAGGTTGTGAGTAACTCTGCAAACTCGACGAGGGTGGCTTGGGCATGTGCCGAGGTCGGAGGTGGGTTCACTGCGGCAAAAGGCATCGCACAGGCCCTGTTGAGGGACCTCGGTGCAGATATGGACGAAGTCGTGTTCGAAGCGACAGAGGAAGAACAGGGACCCTGGATAGCAGGCCGTGGGGCGAGAGTACTCATCTCAGGAGAGGAGCTCGGGCAGTTTGGAGAGATCGACCCAGTAGTCGGCTACGAATTCGGGCTGAAATCGCCCATCCATGCAGGCGAGTTCGACATCGAAGCCTCAGGTCGACTGATCCCGCGGCCCGTCCTATAGAGGGGCCTCATTGTTTCTTGGAATCATCCCCGAGAAGCGCCATGGCATCCTTGAAAGCTGCGTTTTCAAGATGGCTTCGGTCGGCCACCGTCTCTCCGGAGGAGTCATCTGGCTTCCTCTCGTACTCAACGATCTTACGCTTTTTGGGCTGCTTAACATGGCGCGGCTCGGCCGGTTTCTTCCCGAACGGCCATATCTTTGCCATGTTCCTCCAACAACGCCTCGGGCCATCAATACTTCGCTGGACTCGATAACAGAGGGGAGCAGGGATAAAAGAGTGAGAACGATGACAGTCGGCCGTGAACGAGCGTCAGTTTACCTTGATTCTCGTTTTCTTACTGATTATATCCAGCCATCCACCGAGCACCTTGGATTCTCCTGGTGAGGATGCCCAATCATATCCTAAAACGAGTGCTCTTGACGTGCTGATGCTTGGCAATTCGTATACCAATCAGAACAATCTCGCTTCGATACTCGATAACATCCTGTCCGAGGGAGGAGATGCTGAAGTCTCAGCACTGACCAGTGGGGGGTTGAAACTCTACGAACACGAAGATCGAGCTAGGGAAAGTGGCAGTCAATGGAACATCGCACTCAATGAACCGAACGATTTTGTGATTCTCCAAGACCAGAGTCAGGTCCCATCTTTCCCAACCAGCTCTCAAAACTGGCAGGACAGCAGAAACGCAGCAATTTACCTTAATCAACGTGCCTTGGACTCGGGAGGCAGCACTATTCTGTTCATGACATGGGGGCACAAGGATGGAGATTTGAACAATCAGTGGAGGAGCCCGGATTACCCATCGATGCAACTGCATTTACAGCAGGGGTACGAGATGTATCTTGAGAATATCACAACGCAAACGGAACCAGCCTTCATCGCACCGGTGGGCTTAGCCTACAAGCATCTGTACGACACAGTCGCTGATACTGGAGTTGACCCGAGCGCTGGAGCGACTGCATTCTCGACTCTGTATTCCAGCGATGGTTCGCATCCCTCGATAGACGGGACATATCTCTCTGCGTGCGTCTTCACTGCTGTAATCACCGGAGAATCGCCTGTTGGGCGCATCTATCCTGGACAAATCTCCCCTGCGAGAGCGCTGGAGTTGCAAGAGGCCGCTGCTGCGACTGTGTTCAATATCACAGACTACCTATATCCATTCGAAATTGGGCCACTCGGCACCGAGTTCGGCCCGGATTCTGGATCGATCTTCGACATCGACCCGGGGGCTACAATTGGACTCAATTTCAACTTCACCAACCACGCAGGGGTTGACGATGATGCGCTTGTGAGTATCAGCGGCCCTGGGGACTGGTCAATCGAGTGGTTGAATTCTGAACCCCCAGAGGTCGGACATACCTACGACGCCCCCTCTGGCAATCTCCAGTGGGTGCAGTTCTCAATCACCGCTCCGCAGGTTTCTGGCGGTTACCCGCTGGCTGGCTCACTGCACCCGTTCAGCATGCAGCTCACTAGCGAATCGGACGGTTCGAAGGACTGGTACAACTTCTCATTAGAGTACGGCTTCTACCACTCTGCCACTATAGACGAGGGCGGCGGCAACGCTTCCCTATCGCCCGGTGATGTTATCGATTTGTTCGTGACTGCGAGGAACCTAGGTAATTCGGTGCGCGACCTTGTAGTGGAAATCGCAGAAGTTGATTCGGACGGCTCGTTAATCGGGGAGTCGGGGATGTCGCTCTCCAGCGCCGGCTGGGCTGCTATCGTCCTCAGCAGAGTTCAACTGGATTCTATGGCTCCCAATGAATCTGGCCAGATACGCCTTCAGGTCCAGGCCCCCGATAGATACCCAGGTGCTCTGTTCTTCGATGTCATGGTCTGGAGCAGCGCCTCTCCGGATCAGGTCTCTACGGTTAATCAGAGAGTTAGCATAGTCCCTCGGACTGGAGGGATGCTGGCGCTACAGGAGAACGGTTGCAACGGAGACACTAACCCAGGGGAGACCTGTCACGGATCCTTCCGAATAGAGAATACGGGAGACGTTTCCTCTACCTTCGAATTGATATTAGTAAATACTCCAGAATGGCTAACTGTAGAATTCGATCAGAGTAGCGTCACTCTAGGCCCAGGGCAATCACTGAGCGGCATTCAGATTTCCTGCACGGTTTCGCAAGGAACAGCAGCGGATCTAACTGCGGAGTTCTTGGTCCAATTGTGGCTGGGGGATTGGTCGCCCCATGAACTACAATTGACAATAACTGTCGGAGAGTACTACGATTGGCTACTTGAGAGGGCCTCATCAGACCTGTCAGAGAACAATAACCTGACTTCGCAGTGGACTCTTACCAACGCCGGTAACGAGCCGGACGGCCTAGTGGTCAATCTCGATGTCAACATGGTCATCGAATTCGGCCTAGTACCCCCTCCGGGAGCTTTCACCGGGACTGAGAGTAGTAATCCCCGTTCATTTGAGATTATGAATGTCGAACCGGGTGATTCAGTGGAATTCGGCGCATGGATGGCAGTACCGACAGAGGCCCCGGTAGAGACCACAGCAATCCTGACCGTCGAGGTCCGGTCGATTCGAGATCCAGATATCATATTCTCTGCAGAGGACTCGGTCATCGTGCCAGCCGCATTTGTGCCCGACGAGAATGAGGGTGGAGAGGAGTTCCTGCAGAATATCATCAACTGGTTGGAGGTCTGGCACGAACTATTCCTGATTGCCATCGTGGTCATCGCAGGGTGCATAGGGGTATCTGTAGCTGTCAGGACTAGGAAGCAGCGTGAACTGGCACTCAGGGATCCCGCCCCTCCTACTGAGGAGAAGGCGGAAGAGTGGATGGCTAGGTTCGAGGAGAAAGTTAGACAGGCGCCCGAACTCGTGGAAAGCCCTCAGATAGGGGCGCGAGATTTCGCCGCTGAGTTCATTGAAAAGTCCGGCGGGTTGTCAGAGAAACCACAAGAAGGGCCCAGCAAGGAAGTTGTGGAAACGGCCAGCGATGTGTTGGACATGTATCAGACCGAGCATGACATTGAGTCAGCCACTGAGATGGCAGACAGGATGACACAGGGAGAGGTGCCGCACCCTGACAATGTGATGCTTGACCCAGCCGAGCAGGAGACTCGCAGGGCCGTGCCCAAGAAACGCAGAGATGATGATAGCCCGGCGGATTACGACTTAGAACTGTGAGCGGACTGAAGATAGGTGTCGACGAAGCCGGCAGGGGTCCTGTGATAGGCCCCCTGGTGGTATGTGCGCTCTGTATACCGGATACGGACGAGAGTGTGTTGCGGGAATTTGGTGCAAGAGACTCCAAGGAGTTGTCTCCGGCAGAGCGACGCAGGATCTCTGAGAAGATTCTATCAGAGGCTGAGGCCAGTGGATGGGGGGTTGGAATAGTGATCTGTGAAGCCGAGAGGATAGACTCAAACAGCCAGTATTCTGATCTCAACCGACTCGAGATTGAGTTGTTCGCAGAAGCCATCGAGGCTGCAGCGAAAAGCGGCTCTCGCGGAACGGTGATGGCTGACGCCTGCGATGTGAATGAGGAACGTTTCACGAACAGATTGGTATCTCGCTTAGGCAGTGATTGGTCCGAGTGGAAGGTGTTTTCACAGCACGGGATGGACTCGCAGAATGTGGTGGCCGGAGCAGCGAGCATCCTGGCAAAGGTGAGACGAGACGAAGCAATATCGGTTACCGAAGCGCAGTTAGGAATCGCAATCGGCTCGGGCTACCCCTCTGACCCCCTAACTAGGGAGGCCGTGAAGGAACTGGTCTCGGGAGAACTGCCGCACGAGTGCCTCAGGTGGAGCTGGTCGACCGTATCTGACGTCTGGAGGGAAGTTCACGGTGGACCTGTCCCCCTTAGGATTGGGGGCGGCTCTGTAGCCCTCCAATCATCGCTCGACGAGTGGTGAGTACGCGAAGCGTGAAATGCTGCTTTTGGGTGGTATCAACCGGTATCATGGCTGATTCGGACGATTGGGACTCCGATATCGTCGCTGCTGTACGTAAGTATGCACTACAGAACGCCGTCGAGTACACCGGACAGGGGCAAGCAGGAAGCGTGCTCGGCAGGTTGCTATCTGAGCGTGAAGATCTTCGCAGCATGGCGAAGCAACTCCGGGATCTAGTCGAGACCGAAGTGGTCGCTGCCAACTCCCTAGCAGAGAGCAATGGAATCGAATACGTCAGGGAAGAGTTAGCGAGGACAGCGCCCGAGGCCCTAGAACGTGAGAAGCATCGCAAGGCAGAGGGGCTGAGAGAACTGCCCGGTGACACCTCTCAAGTGGTCCTGAGATTCGCCCCGAACCCTAACGGCCCCCTGACATTGGGCCATTCGAGAGGAGTTGTGATTAACTCAGAATATGCGAAAATGTACGACGGGAAAGTGGTATTGCGCTTCGACGACACAGACACCAGAGTGAAGCCTCCTCTGCCAGATGCATACGGATGGATAGAGGATGAGTACGAGTGGCTGGCCGGAAAGCCCGCCGACGTGATTGTCAAGGCCAGTGAGAGGATGCCGGTCTATCTGGAGCACGCAGAGCGAATGATTGCCGAGGGATTCGGTTATGTCTGCCGGTGTAGCGCTGACGAGTTCCGGGACTTCAGAGAGGCCAAACAGAATTGCCCATGCAGAGGTAGAAGTGCAACTGAGAGCCTATCTGACTGGAAGTCAATGAACGACGGTAAGATGCAGGATGGCGAGGGGGTAGTCAGGGTCAAGACCGACATGACACTGCCCAATCCGGCCCTCCGGGATTGGCCAGCACTAAGGATTCAGCACACACCTCACCCCTTGGTAGGGGATCAGTACAAGGTATGGCCACTGCTCGACTTCCAGAGCGCCATAGAGGATCATGAGCAGGGCGTCACTCACATCGTCCGCGGAAAAGATCTGATGGACAGTACCCGCAAGCAGACGCTGCTGTACGAGCACTTCGGATGGAAATACCCTGAGCCCCTCTACTGGGGCAGAGTAAAGGTCCACGAATTCGGTAGTTTCTCTACATCGGGAATGCGCACGACAATAGAATCGGGTAGTCACGAAGGATGGGGTGACCTTCGGCTCCCTACTCTCAGAGCGCTTCGCCGTCGAGGTTTCAGCGCGCAAGCACTGCGAGACTTCTGGATAGACCTCGGGCTATCGCAGAAGGACATCTCGATCTCTATGCAGACCATAGAGGCATTCAACTCCAGCCTAATCGACTCGTCGGTCGAGCGGCGCAGCTTCGTGGCCTCCCCGGTCACTCTCAAATTACGAGGGACTGAGGAGCAGAGGGTGAATGCACCTAGACATCCTGACGGGTCGATTCCGGGATCTCGAGAATGGGAGTTAACAGGCTCGATATTGATACAGGCTTCCGATACGGGCCAAAGAAGGGTTCGACTGAAGGAGTTCGCTGATATCGAAATCTTGGGAGATGTTGCGACAATTGAGTCGTTCGACAGGTCGGATGAGAGGCCTATCATCCACTGGATACCCACTGGAATCGCTCGCGAAGCCGAGTTGGTGACTCCTACAGGAGACGGACTGGTCACGCAGACCGGAGTGCTAGAGGACTTTGAGTTGGTTGTTGGCGAAACCTATCAGCTTGAGAGAGTGGGGTACGCAAGGTTGGAAGAACTGTCGGAAGACGGGTTAGCGAAGTTAGTCTGGCTGCACGGATAATCGGTTTCGGCGCCAAAGGCGCCGCCCGCGCAACCGCGTACACGAGGTTTTCGAGAGGCGGCGCATTCAAGGGATGCTAGCCGGCCACGGGGTCTGATGCCCTCTAAGCAACGCCCCAGTGCTCTGGCTCTGGTCGCACTGCTTCTCGCCATGAGCATGTCTCCCTATGCAGTCTCTGGCCAGGTGAATCCTACTGAAGATGTGACCTGTTGCAACTCGACAAATTTCAACCTCTACCTGATGGGAGAAGCTGGCGATGGTACGCTAACTCCATTCGATGAGAATCTTGAGAGCGCAGAGTCAGATTCCCAATCTACCCTCGCCACACCATCATTCAGTGAGACTAACATCGGGACATGGGGAGTGGTGTGGGGGACTGAGGGAGACTACCAGAACTCGACATGGGAGTTCAGCATCCCTTACGAAGTAGAGAGCGCAGTGGGAGTCACCATCAACTCAACTTTAGAGATTAGAATCGGAGGTTCGTTCTACGATGGAGACGCGGGCTTTGACCCTTATTTCACTGGTTCGGGGATGCTGCAGATTAGCGTCGAAGTCGGCTCCGGACATGTCAACGACGGTGACCTGGTGGAACTGACCCTTACTGTACGTAGTCTCCTCTTCGCCCAACCAGAGGATGATGCTGGAATACGATTCCTTTGGGGGTCCGAAGCCAATGACGCCCATATCTCAGTACGCTTCCCCTTAGTCGACATCGAGATGAAGGACGCCAGCGTACTCGGTAGACTGATCTACTTCCCGATAGTCCTCAAATCGGGTTTCGACGACCGGATGTGGACTGGTTCCACCGGGGGCATCTCGGTGCAGAGCGCCGAAGT
>DAGM01000043.1:52818-54621 GCA_002495735.1 Euryarchaeota archaeon UBA54 | reverse complement strand
AGTAGACTGCCAGAGGTACTCGCTGAAACCCTGAAAGACAGCAAGGAATGCGAATGATACTAGGATTAGTAGACCGAAGCCGAACTCTACGGATCCAATAGGGCCTAACGAAGGTAGGTGCTCTGAATTTACTAGGGATTTGAGAGTGGAATTTGTGTAGGTCCCACCCTGATACCAATCCGCTGCTGCCCCAATCATCACGAATGGAATCAAATCGAATGCTCGCGCCACAGCGTTAGCAGCAAAACCCCCGACCGCGCGCTTCCAGTAGCGCTTGATATAGGGCACTATCCGCCATATCTTGCGGCCGACGATCTGCTTCTCGTCGAGGAGGTCGGAGGCGTCCTTACTGATTGCCATACCCGGGGCTGGGGCATCGTTGTCCTGTGACACGTCCCTCCGGTAGGAGGGACTCGTTTGAATGCTTCACTCAGGTAATTTCCCTACCGAATCGGTTTAGTGGGTGCCTCGGTACGACGACACAGTGCGCCTGTAGTGAAGGGGTTATCACCAGAGGTTTCCAACCTCTTGTCCGGGGTTCAAATCCCCGCGGGCGCACCACCATATCTCCTGCGCTCAGTTCATCTACCAGACCTCGGTCGAACGCACGTGCAGATGCGACAGAAGCTCGGAATCTTGCTGATGCTCCTGTTTATGCCAATCAACGGGCCGTTGTGGAGAATGGGGCTGTCGGAGCTGGGATACGAGGTCCCGTTGGGCGAGTTCCAAGGTTTCGTTCTGACTCTCCTGCTGTTCGTGATAGGAGCATCGATGGTGATTTCCCCTAGGCTTCAGTTACCAACTGAGTAGAGTTGTGACGGCCAATCACTGTGGATGCTGTTCATCAGTCCGCTCACCTCGTCCTCATCCCAACCGGCTGCCTGCAACGCGGCGCACAGTTGCTGCGTTCGCTTGGGCACGGTCTTGAGACCGAGTACTGCGCCCGGTCTGCGCGGGTCGTCAAGGAAATCAGTCTCCATGCCCCATGGGGCACTGGCGCTGGCAGCAGAAGTGGTGATGGTCTCCACGCTGCCTCTGCCTACACTCACGGTAGCGGCTAGACCGTGCGTGAAGTCGTCACCGATGTCAGCGGGCGCGTAGTGCCGGATTGCCCTATCACGAGGGAGTCCCGCCTCATCACACAGAGCTGCGAGTTCCCGGCAGGTAGTCTCGCCATTGTCCTCAACATGCAGTTGTATCGAGGTACCGGCTCCAGCAGCCATAGCCATGATTTCCCTGAGCATCTCGTTGGCAGCGCTCCATATCTCATCCGAGACTGGGTAGTGCGGCCTTCCTACCTCTCCGAGGCAGACAGCGTCTCCTGTTTCTATATGATCGAGTGCGAGGTTTACTGCTTCGATGTGGAGCTCTGTCGCCCTCTTGAGGCCAAGCGGCTCGATCTGGTGCTCCCAGGCAACGGGATGTGGGCCGAGTACGACTCCCACTTCGATTCCGTATGCAGCCCTCACTTCCTCAGCCATCCNNCGAGCGTAGTGCCGGATCGCCCTGTTGCGAGCAAGTCCCGCTTCGTCACACAGAGTTGCGAGTTCTCGGCAGGTAGTCTCGCCGTTGTCCTCGGCATGCAATTGTATCGAAGTTCCAACTCCGGCGGCCATGGCCATGATCTCTCTGAGCATCTCATTGGCAGCGCTCCAAATCTCATCCGAGACCTGGTAGTGCGGCCTCCCCACCTCTCCAAGGCAAACAGCGTCTCCTGCTTCTATGAGGTCGAGCGCGAGGCTTACTGCTTCGAGGTGAAGCTCTGTCGCCCTCTTGAGTCCAAGCGGCTCGATCTGGTGCTCC
>DAGM01000043.1:19038-52764 GCA_002495735.1 Euryarchaeota archaeon UBA54 | reverse complement strand
CAGCCCTCACTTCCTCAGCCATCCTAAGTGTGTCCGAGTAGGCTCCCCGGTAGCCGTCTAAATCTGTAGGCAAGTCCGAGGAGAAGCTGGGCTTGTGGACTAGCATAATCCCGGTGCCACCGGCGAGGGTGAATTCCGAGACTGCGTCGAGAAACCTATTGGAGCGATCGAGGTGCATGTGCTGGTCGAGAATGGGGCCTGTCCAGCGCCCATCCAGCAACATGGTCTCACGCTAGGGCTCCCTCTTCATCGAGAAGGCCGGCCCAGTGGCGCACGGCCATCTCGGCGATCTTCTTCGAGGACTGACCCAGTACTACGCCATGGCCGTTGTTGAACATCAGGATCTGTGCGTTGTGCAAAGCGGCGTTGATTCTCAGAGCACCTAGTCTGTCGTCGAACTCGATATCAGCGAATCTATCTGTGGCGAGATTCAACATCACCGCCCTACCGATTGAGAATCTGATTAGCATCCCTCCCATCTCCATTGTCAGATTCTCCTCCGACATTCCAAGGGTCAGCAATAGCTCCTGCATTGCGATCCTTGCGACTTCGGCCCTTGCGATTCCATGCACAAGTACAGAGCCGCCGGGCTCGATGACGAAGGTGGCACGAGGCTGCTCGTGACTGACCACGACATAGGATCCGCTCACCGTTCCACCAGCTAGGGACACTGCATCGTGATGATTAATCGGAGAGGAAGGCGTGAACCTGAAAGTCTGGGTCTCAATGCCGACTACTATCCTCCCTTCCTCCATCATCGCTCCTCCTTGCTAACCGGTTCTGCGTCCGGCCATGCTCTGACTGCTGCCTCCAAGGAGGGCAGCCAGGCTTGGTGAACCGGTACCAGTAAGGTGTAGTCAGATGCCTTCGCATCATCAACCCTGCTGTCCCTCAAATCTGCGAGGGCGCCGCGCAAACGAGCCGCAAAGCGGCTGTTGCGCTCGGATATCAGTTCAGCGGTCAGTGCTCCCTGCTCTTCAATCCACCAAGTCGCACAAGATGCTGCTGCTGCGCCCATATCCGAGTTTACACCCTTCGACATCTCGACCATCGCTACAGCCGCAGAACGAGTCTTGCGCCAGCGTCGCGGAGTGGTCAGAGTTGAGAGAAGGTTGGTCACCCGTGACTGCTCGTCAGCGCTCCTTTCGAACCAATTTACCCAATCGGCATCATCCAGTTCCGGCTCGATTGCGTAGATTGGCATCCCACCTCTCGCATTGTCGGCGTGCAGTAGCAGTCGGGCCTGTTCCGGGTCGGGAATCTTCGGTCCGTCAACCTCGTATTCTTGCAGGTCTTTCATCAACCGGCCAAGCACAGTGCCTGAGGTGATGGCCGCCTCGATGTGTACGCCAGGACTCTCTCTGTCCTGCTCCTCGTCCTGCCGCCATCCACTGAGATCGCTCAGACTGAACAAAAGCGCGAGCCCGTCCCACCTGTCCCTGTACCTCAGTGAAGACGGCATGCGGACGCACGGCAGGTGCGGCCACAGAACTATGCGTCCGCCGTCTGGATCGTCTAGGACGGTTGGATTCCAACGTAGCTGGGGCACTTCCACGGCTCTGCGAGCAGCCTCCCTCGATTGAAGACAACGGTCGAAGAACCGATTCGGAGAAGATTGCTGAAATGTAGGATTGAAGGGGGGTGGGCTCTCAAGAGCGGATGAGAAAGATGTCTGAACCCCACTCTCTTGAGCCCGTCGTGCTGCTGAATGAGGTCTTCCCAGAGCACACCAACTCGATGGATACGCTATATGGAGGGCGTTTGATGTCAATCATGGACACCGCAGCCGGGATGGTCTCAAGCAAGTTCGCACACAGTGAGTTCGTAACCGTCTCCGTCGACTCCCTCAAGTTCCACAGACCGGCTTACCAAGGGGACATCATCCGCACAACCTCCAGAGTGGTTTGGACCTCTCCTCACACCACTGGGGTTCACGTGGTATCGTGCAGGCTGTCACGCTCGGAGTGGGAGGGAGAGGAGATCTGCTCGGGCTTCTTCTTCATGGTGGCGGTCGACTCAGATATGCAGCCGACCGGAGTTCCCCAGTTCTCACCTGTGACCAATGAGGAGAAAGAGCTCTGGACTAGGGCTCAAGCCGCCCGCGACGCCATGGGATGATGTTCGCGACCGTTCGGTTCAACAAGTTCAGACCATTCGCGGGCGCATGCCTGTCCTCAACGTTGGATACGTAGGTTCGGAAGAATTGGCTCGAAGCATCGCTAAGCTTGGAGATGTTCGCGATATCGAGTCGTATGTGTACAAGGAGATGTCTGGTGGTGAAACTCGCATTATCTCATTGCTCCGTCCCCTCAAGTTCCCCGATAGTATCCGTCCGTTGTTATCGGTGTTGAATGTCGCTAAGGCGGGATTAGTCGAGATTACTAAAGTGGATGCTGCTCTTGGAGAGGTCTTGGTATCCTTCGGATGCGCAGGCATCACAGATGGGATAGTAGTCATCAACCCAAAAGATGGTGGTTGGGTGGATCCAGATCAGGTCAGGGTGATTTTGTCTCAAGCGGGTTTGCCCTGGGCCGTTTTGGAAGGGACTCCTGATTCTCACGATCTCAGAGAGATTCTACTCAAATTCTTGAGCGTTGAGAAAAACTCGGTTTCAGAGGCACTGGTGATTCCTATCGATCAGCACTTCGTCGTTCGAGGAATAGGGCTGGTGGGCATTGGATACGTACAGTCCGGTTCAATCAACAAGCACGATGCTATCGAATCTCATCCCGCAGGAGATTTCGGCATAGTCAGAAGTCTACAAGTTATGGACGATGATGTGGACACTGCGGTTACCGGTGACAGGGTCGGCCTAGCATTGCGGAATCTCAAGGAAGAGTCACTACACAAGGGCTGCATGATAGTACACCAAAATTCGGATGCCCTCGAAAGTCATGAATCGTCCCGTTTCAGATTAATCAAGGCCCCGTTTCAGAAGCGAGGATTATCACTGGACGATGTAGTCCACGCTGCCGTCGACCTACAGTTCAATGTCGGAAGAGTCAGAGAGATCAAGGAAGACTCTGTATTGATTGACTGGGAGTCTCCTCTTTTACTGAGAAAACGTGGTACTGAGCCCATTTTGATAGTTCATCTCGATGCTGTGCCGATGCGCATCATGGGCATAGCCTCAGAAATGACCTTGGCATGAGTCTCTCGTGCGCGTAAGGGGCGCGCGCGAGTACTTAGCACCCCGAGCAGTTATAGCCAATCGGAGTTGCTGACGCATTGGGATGTATTCAGTCGGGCTAACGCCCGACCGAGATGAGGAGAAGTCGGAACTGTTCGGCAATCTGAGTCTGGTCGGGTCTGGAGGTAGGTTCGTAGCGGTCCTCACCAAGCGTCAGCTGACGCTGGAGAGATTTGACGGACATGGCATCCGACTATCTCTAGGTTCGATCTCAAGAATGCGACACATGAAAGTCCCAATGTTTCCCTCGGGCACCATTCCCATTGGGCTGTTGGCAATCTATCTCGGCATGAGCGTCCTGATGCCGCCTTACGCCATGGTGGCGACGGTGGGAGGATCTCTGACACTACTAGGATACGTGCTATCTAGGACCTCGGTCCTTGCCATCGAGACAGAAGCAGGGGACCGACATATCATATCTGGCAGCGAAGGAATACTGCTCAGACTGTGTCTGATGGTCGATAGGGTCCGCCACGGCAATTCGATTGATGAAGCCCGCAGGGGGCTTGAGCACATCGATGCGGAACTGTCGAACTACCCCGCTTTCAGAGACGCCGGAGGCGGGCTGTCAGAACCAAAGGGCCTGCTGGCCGCACCTGAGGAAGAGTTGCTGCTCGGTGCTGAGTCAGAGTCGGTGAGAGAGTCGTTGTTCGACGGCTTCGCCGCCCCACTGTCACCTACTCCCCCAGCACCTGCGGTGGCTGAGGCTGGGTCGATCTTCCCGTGGGAAGACAAGATTCCTACAGAATCGTTCCCAAGTTACGAGCCGGCCCCCTCCCCTCAGGAGGATGCTCGCTCAGCTTATGAGAGGGCTTGGGGGAAGAATGAATCTCCATCGTGGTACGAAGAGAAGCCGGCTGGCAGCAGGATAGACTCGGCGCTGGATGAGGCTGCTACCGGAATGGGCATGTTCGGCGAGGGTGGCATGTTCGATGCTGAACCTGCGACCAGTTACTCGCCGCCCACGACCCCTCCTCCCTCTGAGTTCGCCACACCTGCGGCAAGCTACGCTCCTTCTGAGACCTACATCAACGCTGCAGACCCTCCTGCTTTCAAACGTGATCCGACCAGTTCGCAGTTGATTAGGCGGGCTCAAGATAGGTTCGGGACCTCAGGCCCCTACGCCGAGCCGGGCCTGCCAGCCCCCACTGAAGCAGCGATACGGGAGGAATGCCGGCCCGGTGTCGTCAAGCAGGCACGGGCCAAGCAGGCGCTGCTGACTAGCGGCGAGATGTCCCAGCCTGCGCTCGATGCCTCGAGACTCGAGGAATTCCCGGGGCTATCCAGAATCGCCAACTCGATGAGTTCTGGCAGAGTCAGGACAAGTAGGAGGAAGGCATCCCTTAGAAGGACCAGTTGGATTGGTGCCCTACTAGGTCCGGCGGCTCGGGCGGCTGGCAGAACCATCGACTCTTACGCTTCTGAGTACGGAGATGGAGATGGAGGGGAAGTACAGTCGGGAGCTAGGTTCCGATCCTCACAGCACATCCGTCTTCGCAGTGACCAAGATCACCAGGCGGATGTGGCTGGTAGAGCGAGGGAGTCGCAGGCACCTCGCCCTCATTCAGCACAGGACGCATTGGACCATCTCGTGACCAGAGTATCGAGCGGAGGGGAGAGCAGGCCCACTCAACTTCCTGATCAGGAAGGTGGACTCAGGTTCTCGCAACTCAGGAGAACATCATCCAAGGGTGACCCGCACCCGCTTCCTGGAATCAAGCGGCTCGAGTGATTACAGGCCGACCATTCTCCGGTATTTGTCCACCCTCGCGTGGTACCTTCCTCTCTCGAGACCGTACAGGGCGGAGGCTCCGAGTCCCTCTATGGCGAAAGACGCAGTCACTGTCGCGTGTACTAGCGCGTTACGCATGGTCTCTGTCTGGTTCAAGGCGCCCTTCCTGCCGACTATGTTGGCTAGCAGGGCCCCGGCAAACGAGTCACCGGCACCTGTAGGGTCGACTAGGTCGTCAGTTGGAAAGGCAGGCAGGGTGATAGTGCCGCAGGGCAGGTAGGATACTGAGCCACTGCCACCGCGCTTGATGACCATGCTCCGGGGCCCGGGGCCGGCCTCCTGCCCTCCATACAGCGCCGCGCCCGAGCGAATCGCCTCGACTGCGCGGTGAAGCACCTCCTCATCGGCTAGAGAGCACACCTCCTCTTCGTTGAGGATGGCCATGTCCACCTTGCGCAGGGCTTCCGACAGCAACTCAAACTCTGTGTCTATCCAAAGCATGAACGTATCTAAGGCGGTTACCACCGCACCCGGACACTGATCGAGTACCGAAACCTGAGTGCGCGGGTGCGTGTTGGCACAGAGCAGAACCCCGGGGGTGCGCCACGACGGCGGGACCTCGGGCCTAAAATCCTCGAGCACGTTGACCTCTGTCGATATGGTCTGCACCTCTTCCATGGAACCCTCGTAACGTCCCGCCCAACGGAACGTGCGTCCATCTCTTCGAACCACACCTGCGAGGTTTAGTCCTGAGTCCTCGAGTATCTCTTGAGCTTCCTCTGGGAAGTCAGTGCCGACCGCGCTGACCAGTCCGATTCTTGGTGGCTTGCGCGGCGTCGGAGGCAGGTGGAATCCCGAAGCTAGACCGGCGTGGGTGGCGGCACCTCCGAGAAGATCAGAGCCGCTCGCCTCGGGGGTGTCGATGTCATCGAAACCGATGCTTCCTACAATCACCATCTCCACGTAATCACGCTCCATCCAGCAGTCCTGGGTGCTCGTCGAGGTAACTGATTGTGATTTCTCTATTTCGGAAATCTGTCTCATTGAGGATTGCGCGGTGAAGCGGTATCAGGGTGTCAACTCCAATGATTAGTGTCTCTTTCAAGGCCGAATCCATCTTGGCTATGGCTTCGCTGCGGGTGGGCGCCCATACAATCACCTTGGCCAACAAGGAGTCGAAAGAGGGTGGCATGTCATACCCCGTGTGCGCATGCGTATCTACGCGCACGCCCGGACCGCCTGGCCAGTGGCACTCCCAAATGCGTCCGGGTGAAGGTTCGAGAGTGAACGGGTTCTCCGCGTTTATCCTAGTCTGGATGGCATGGCCGGAGATACTGACCTCGGATTGTGTGAGAGGGAGTGATTCTCCTGCCGCTACTCTGATGCCAAGAGAAACTAGGTCGACACCGGCAATCATCTCTGTGACCGTGTGCTCGACCTGCACTCTCGGATTCACCTCGAGGAAGTAGAACTCACCGTCGGCATCTCGCAGGAACTCGAAGGTGGCTAACCCCTTGTAGCCTACCGCCTCGGCACCGGCTACCACCTTGGCGCCGAGTTCCTCACGTACTTCTTCAGATAGCCAAGGACCCTCCTCGATAATTTTCTGATGCCTCCGTTGAATGGAGCAGAACCTCTCGCCGAAGTGAATAGCCTTGGAACCATCTCCAAGCACTTGGAATTCGATGTGTTGGGCCCCTTCGATGTATTTTTCCACGAACACCCTATCGTCCCCGAAAGCCGACAGTGCGCGACCTTGGCACAGCCTCAGTGCAGTTTTGAAGTCGTCAGCAGACTCTACAATCTGCATGCCTATCCCTCCGCCGCCGGCCGCCGCCTTGAGCATCACTGGATAGCCGATATCCTCAGCCATGGCCCAAGCTTCCCTCTCGTTCGAAATCGGCTTGCCAGAGCCTTGGGCGACGGGCAGGCCTGCCCTCACCATCGCATCTCTGGCGGATAGTTTGTCTCCAAGAAGTCTGAGAACCTCGGGGCTTGGTCCGATGAAGGCTATACCCTCCTCGGCCAGCCTCTCAGCTAAAGTAGAGTTCTCGGCTAAGAACCCGTATCCGGGATGCACTGCATCTGCACCGACCTCCTTGGCAGCGGAGACGACAGCTTCGATGTCGAGATAGGAAGCCAGTGGATCATCGCGCGCGATGAACACACCCTCATCGGCCAGTCGAACCGGGAGTGTCAGCCTGTCGTCGCGCCCATGAGTGACTACGACTTCGACACCCAGTGAACGTAGAGAGCGGAGTATGCGAAGCGCAATTTCGCCGCGATTGGCGATGAGCACTCGGCGGAACATGGTGAACTGCTCCTAGCGTACGCCGTATGAGCAATGCGGAGCATTAGAGGTCAGTATACATCTCTGAGATATCGCTTCTCGGTCTTCATCAGACCGGTCTCGACGAACTCCTTAGCCTCATCTTCTGACAAACCACCGAACTCTGAACAGATTTCGATGAGGGTGGTGTGGACGTCTCTGGCCATGTAGTTCTTGTCACCGCAGACGTAGAAGTACCCGCCGCCGTCAATCCAATTCCAAATCTGCTCACCGTTCTGCTTCATCAGGTGCTGGACGTAGACCTTCTCCGAACCTGCACGGGACCAGGCTAGGTCATGGCGATCGATGAATCCGCTATCTCTCCATGCCTCCATCTCTTCACGATACAGGTACTCTCCCTCTTCGGTCCAGTCGCCAAAGAACAGCCAGTTGCGCCCAGTTGCGCCGTCGATCTCACGCTGCTGCAAGAAGGCCCTGAATGGAGCGATTCCCGTTCCCGGACCTACCATTATGACGTCTGTCGAGCCGTCCTCGGGCAGGACGAACGACCGGGTCGGAGACATGAATACGCCAATCTCGGTTTCGTCGACCTCGCAGTGATCCGCCATGAATCCGGTGCAAAGCCCTGCCCGATCGCGCTCGTGGTGATTGTAACGGACGATAGCGACTGTGAGGTGGACTGTGCCCGGCTCGAAGTCGGGGCTGCTGGCAATAGAGTAGAGTCTTGGTTTGAGCCTGTCCATGCCCTCGACGAGCTGTTGTGGAGTGAAACCGATGTGACCAAAGTCTGCGAGACCGTCGATGTAGTCACGCGACCAGATGTAGTCCTCCATTGCCTTGGGGTCCTCTGTCAGTTCAGCCCAGAGTACCTCGGCAGGATCGCTGGCTGAGCCGATTTCGACATAGCCGTCTGGAATGTCATCCTCGACTCCGCTCCCCCTCCAGTCCATCACTACTGAACCATCTTGTGACGAGGTTCGCTGCCGATGGACGATTCGGATCTCGATGCTGCCCGATCCGGACGACAGTCTTGATCCGAGTTCCTTAATCCACTTCTTCGAAATCCTGTGAATCTCGTATCGGTCAGTGAGCGCCTCGCGCAAACTGCAAGCCCCTAGATGGGTCTCGACCTCTTCCTCACCTGAGAAGCCACAGGTGGCCAGAATCTCCTCGGTCAGTTCAGGCGGACAGCGTGGAATCACCCCCAGTGCATCGCCGGCCTTGTACTGCAGACCGGAGTCGCCTAGATTGAAAACAATGTGCCTGGTCTCCTTGAGCGATCCCTCGCCATTGAGAACGAAGTTCTCATTCAGATTAGAGGAGTATGGATTCTTTGCGCTCCAATCCGACATGTCAAGCCTCCTGAATGCTCGCTCTCCGCGAGACACGACCTGTTTATGAAGAAATGCTGAATGGGTACTGCGAGCGCCGAGAGAGGTAAGGCGATGAGGTCAAGTCATGATGCCCTCATCGCGGCTCGTGGCGCGTATTGACTTCCTCGGCACAGGGAATGCCTTCTCGCCCCCTGGTAGGATGCATGCGCTGGCACTGCTGGACGGCAGCGTGCTAGTAGACGCGCCACCGACGGCGCTGGTCCAACTGCAGAGAGTCGATATCTCGCCCGCTAATCTCAAGCATCTCTTGATCACCCACTGGCACGCCGACCACATCTTCGGCTTCCCATTCATACTGCTCGAGAGGAAGTATATCTCAGACCCTGAATCTGAGAATACTTTGGGGGTTCATCTCAGGCCAGGTGGCAGGAAACTGCTCAGTGGCTTGTGCGGAACGGGATTCCCAGGGAGTCTCGATGGCGCCCTAGAGAGTGGGGTCGACTGGTCGGAGTCGGAGTCGGGTGAACTGGCAGGAACGGACTGGAGTTTCGAAAGGTTTCCGGTGAGTCACACTCCGGAGACCGACCCGCATGGCTATGAGTTCATTCACTCGAGTGGATTCAGGCTCCTCCACTGCGGAGACTCGGGTCCTTGCGAAGGCATCGAGCAGCGGGCCCCAAATGCCGATGTCGTGCTGCTCGAGATGGGGATCCCCGACTTCGTGGACAGCCCCCATCACCACACTCCATCAGATGCGATTACATTCGCCCAGAGGCATCCTCACGCGCTGGTCTTGGTGACTCATAACTTTGCGAGCGCCACTGGAGTGGAAGTGGGTTTTAGAATGCCTGATCTGCCCAATTCGATTATCCAACTCGAGGATGGTGACTACCTGAATATAGGCGATGATGGCCAACTATCTTTGCAAAGAAATTCGTGAATAATTTATCTTGTTTTATATTAGCTTTCATCGGAGCCCTGAGTAGTTCCCAGAAATAATGTCGAATGTCACTGTCGAGGAAGCCCTAGCAGGTTCGATTACCTGCCATAGTAGCAGGAGTGGGAGAAATACATGAATGAATGAATTAGATGCAATAAATACACTGAAATTATATTGATAAAAAAGCCTGACTGAGTACAACTAAGAGAGTTCTTAGGCGGATGTTAGAGGGGCATGGTACTGAGGCATTAGAGGACATGATAATCAAGCAAAATTTCGTTCTTCTCGGACAGTCTTATTACCTCCTGCATCCTCGCTGAGAATCCGCGTTCGCCGACACCTACTCGACCAGAGTAAGAGGGAGGCTGGATACGCGACTGGACCCCTGGTGAAAGAAAATGGAAGGAAACATTTTCGAAAAGATTCTCGGCCAGGACAGTCTCTTCGTCGACAGACGAGCGTTCGATCACGCCTTCGAGCCATCTACCCTGCCCCACAGAGAACACGAAGTGGATGCTTTGGTACGCAATATGGTTGATGCCTTGAATGGCCACATCCCTTCGAACATGCTGCTCTATGGAGTACCCGGGTCAGGCAAAACCGTGGTCACAAGATTCGTCTTAGGGCAACTTCTCGACAAGGGCAAGGAGATGGGGCGGAGCGTTGAGACCTACGAGATCAACTGCCGTGTTGTGGATACCAAGTACCGCGTCGTTCAGAGTATCGCCTCCCAACTCGCTCGACGAGGAGATACTCCAATCCCATTCACCGGCTGGCCCACTGACAGAGTTCTCGAAGTCCTGATTGAGAGGATGGAACGAGCGGGAGGAGTGCACATTCTAGTGCTGGACGAGATTGACAATCTCGTGGCCAGAGCTGGAGATGGTTTGTTGTACAACCTGACCAGCTTGAATACCTCTCTGAAAAACGCCCGCTGCTGTCTCATCGGAATCAGCAACGATCTGCATTTCACTCAGCAGCTCGATCCTCGGGTCAGCTCGAGGCTCAGTCAGGAGGATGTCGTCTTCCACCCCTACGGGGCTCCAGAGATTCAGGACATCCTAACCGAGCGTGTTAGCGCCGGTCTTCACGAGGGAGTCCTCGATTCTGGTGTGCTTGAACTCTGCTCGGCACTGGCCGCACAGGAGCACGGGGACGCGCGCAGGGCGCTCGACCTGTTACGCATCTCAGTGCAGAAGGCAGAGCAGCGGGCTCAGAAGGTTGTAGACCCTAGGCACGTCAGATTGGCGCAGAGTCAGTTGGAGTACGACCAAGTGACTCCTGTGCTGAAGACTCTGCCACTGCACCAAAAGTTGTTGCTATTCTCAATCAGGATGAACGAAGATAACGGCCTGAGGAATATCTCCACTGGGGAAACTTACCGGACCTATGCCGAAGCATGCATGAAGATCAGTGTCGAGCCGCTCACCCCTAGGAGGATATCTTCGCTGCTCAACGAACTCGATACGCTCGGGCTGATTATGGCTAGGAATGTCAGCAAGGGCCGCGGCGGCAGGAGCAAACAGGTCAACTCGGCCATACCCAAGGCAGTGGACGCCATCGCCACAATGAGTGAGAGTGAACCTCTGATTGCCGAGGCCGCGCTCGGCAGATACAACCTGCAGGGTCAACTCTGAGAGGCTGTCCTTCCCTCAGACAATCGTTAAATCGAAGGTCAAGGTCGCCGGCTCGATGTCCCTGCAAGAATCCGAGTGGGGCAGTGCCCTGACCAAACCCAGTAGCACTGCGTCCAGCGCCGCCGTCTTGCTTGGTGCCTGGGTGCTATTACTGACTGCAGTGAACCTCTTCTCCGGGGCCTACTCATCAGGATTCAAGGTTCTGTGGATCGGATTCATCACTGGTGACAGCGCTACTTCGAACATTGCCCATGGCGGATTTGAAGTGGTCGCAGATGACATCGTCTTCGGACTGATAGGTGTAGTCCTCCTAGGCCTAGGTGCCATGGGAATGGGCAAGGCTGTAGAAGGTGGCTTCTCGGCTTGGGTCAATGGCATCCCCCAAGGGGCAATTGCATCCAGTCTGTTCTCCCCTGACGGAGGCTTCAACCGCACCATCGCAAGTTGGCTCATCGCCCTCGGTGTTGGATTCTACCTCTATTGGAGCTTGATGAACACGACCTGGGTCGATCCAGGGGTTTACGCTGTAATGATCGTGATGGTGAGTTTCGGCTTCGCTATCCACACGATGGCTGATTCCGAGTCCTGATTATTCGGCGGGAATGAATTCTCTGAGCAGTCTGCGGCAACGCTGTTTGGCGTCCTCTCCGCACCATCTGATTACGACTCCTTTCTCTGGTTGGCCATATAGCACAACAGCACCCAAGGGGGCCAGTGGATGCAAGATAAGCGGGGCTAGATCTTCCTCACCTTCGACTTGAATTAAATGAGTTAACCGCCCTTCCTTCCAGGATTTCATTGCCTGCTCACAGGCCTCCAGCAGCGAAGGCGTCAAGGAACCAGCAGGGCTGGAACACTGCAGGGTCCTGTCATACAGCGACGAATCGATTCCGTCTGCGCCCTCCCAGGGCTCCCTCCTAGTGAGTCCATCGATGAGGGCGATGTCAGCTGGCCGATTGAGGTCCTGCAGAGTGCGGACTGTCACATCGCCAACAGCGATGACCGGCCCCGACCCCCCTTCGACATGGGTGAGGACTTCTGTCATTGCAACGGAGGGATTGTCTTCCGGACCAGAAACCAACTGACCGAAGGGTTCCTTGAGCTCTGTTTCGACCTGAGATGTCAAGACCATCCTGCCCGCCCTAATCGAGTTTGGAATCCATGGCTTTCCATTACGGTCGATCTCCCCTGCTCTGATTCTAGAGCTGGATATCGGCTCGTCGTCCCATGCGAGTACGTGTCCTACGCTGATGATGTGTAGCGGTGACAGGTCGCTGCCTTCTCTTAGTCGGTTAATCTCCTCGCACTCAGCGCGAGTCTCGCCGGTGCAGATAATCGCTGTGGCATCAGCATGCGCCGGTGCGGGTCCGTGGTTATCTTCGAGAGTATGAAATCTAACTCTGCCAGCATCGTCCCCCAACGCCTCCTCCATCTCCTGAGCCCTTGTATCCCATGAATTCACCCGCGAGTCCTTCGAGTGAGCAAGGCGATCTGCGGTGAGCCAGACCTCAATGAAGGAGCACTCGGACAGGCCAGCTTCCATCAGCGATAGGTGTCCGGCATGGAAGCGGTCAAAGGTGCCGCCGATTAGGCCGATGTCATGCATCAGATTCCCGCCTTTTTTGGACAAATGGAGTGTGTGCCCCGGGGCGTAACGGCGATCCTTCACAGCAAAGCTCGGGCGCCTGACCCACCCCGGGACGTCTGTCGAACTGTGGGGTAGTCCCTTGAGTCATTCCTTTCGGTCATCGGGGGACCTAACACAATCCGGCCACTTGATTTGCTCCAGTGATCATTCCGTTGCAGCTGGTCACACTGGTCTTCGGCAAGTGGTGACCCGAACTTGGTACCGTGATTCATACTATTCCTCCAGCGGGGGGCTTCGTCGCCACGGTGTTGCAGCTCGGGCAAACATCGGCCATGGGGGGTGGTCAAGAACCCCTCGGTCAGAAATTAACTAGTTTTCAACCCGAAATCGAGGTTGAAGGGACGATTTTTGGATGATACCCTGAGCTCCTCATGAGCAGTCTCTCGGCGATGTGAACATCGCCGTCCATGATCTCGGACGAAGAGAACTCCGGCCATTTATCCAACGGCTGGGCGAGCCACCCCGATAGAGGATGGGTCTTTCCCGGTGAAGGAGATTTGCCACCATTCACCGCGCCTAGGGCGTCGAGTAAATCCAGCAGTGATTCAGCGGTATCGGGCATGCCCTGACGTTCACGCCTGCCCCTCAACCTCCGAGAGAGGCGAGAGTACAGTTCTGAGTCGCATCCGGGATGCTCGTAGGAACGGAGTCCGGGTGCCTGACAGCGATCGCCCATCGGACGCAGCACTGCCGCACACCAGGGGACGGTGTTGGCGACGGCCCAATCTGTAGAATCCTCCTCATCCAATAACCCAGAGAGGATCTTGACGGAAATCGGTGCCCACCAGCCGGGAGGTAGTTCCAATATCCTCTCCAATTCATCGAGATTAATCTTCGAGTCGTCCAGCATCATGTCTGCCAGGCTGGCCCACGTGTGCAGGTCATGGCCAGAAGGAGATTCCTTTCCTTTGCTCCGAATCCCCTCAAGTATTGGTCTGAAATTGGATTCATTGCTGTGGGCCTGAGAATAAAGCCACGCGACTCCCTGCAGTGCAGGCATCGAATTACTTGGAGGCTCGGAGAGCCATGCCTCCAGTGCCCAATGGAGCAAGTCCGAGTGCATGTGCTCCGGTAGCCAGGGGGCGTTTGACAGCAGTTGGGCTGCTACCCAAGCGGCTCCACGGGTTGCTTGCTTCGGATCCGTCGCTGGTCTCGTTCTGAGTGCTGCATCGGAATCCTGTCTGAGTCTGTTGGTAATCTTCTTGGAGAATTCTTCCAAGACCGAGTCGGGTGCCTCGTCGGCAACCTCTGACAGCCTCTCCAGCGGGAGGTCGTCCAGATTCATGAGTGCTAGCCACTCCGGACTGAGTCGTTTCCTGAGTCTCTGCCAGCGTGGCCATCTAGTCCTGGCGGGAGATGCTATCCAAGCTGCAATTGGGTATCTAGCTTCCATTTGGTTGGCCCACTCCTCATTGCCTGTGGGATATTGAACTACAGCTGAATTGATGACTGAGAGGTGACCCTCTTTGAGATCCTCAGCCAAGTCGATGTTGATGCCTAGGGATTCCCACTCTAGTACGGCCGATTCATCGGAGTCTGAAAACTCAGGGACCTGAGCTGGATCGGCCAGTCGCATTGGCAGTATCCTCCCTCCCCTAGTTGTCAGGCGCAGCCAAGGCAGCGGCCTCAGGGGGTCGGCATCCAGTATGTCGAAGCTGGAGAACGCGGCTACTTCGCCCTCGAGGAGAGCCATTCGGAGATTGGAATGAGAAGCGATTGAAGAGATTAGTTCATCGGGCATATCAACTCCGACTTCGATAGTCAGCGGGAGTTTGCCGTCGTCATTGATTGCCCACCTCACTAATGCCTCGGCCGCAGTGCCACCCAGCCCCCTTAGGTCAAGGATCCTGATTGAATCGCCTTCCTCGGTGAACACCGATTCACCCCAATCCTGTCTGAATCGACGCCATGTGGAATCTTCGGTCCTGACCTTTCTCGTCTTGCTGACCCTGTCCTTCAGGGCACCTAGTCTCCGTTTCCTCTCAGCGTCGCTCAGACGCGGGTGGGCCTTCTCGATCCATGGATCAAGGGCTGCCAATGGATACGGGTCACCATTGGTGTCCAGTCCTCCGATATCCGCGATGACCAGAGAGTTATTCCTCACTGTCCTGAGCAACATGGAGCGAGGGAGCCTGTCTTCCATCACAGCAACCACTGGCTCCTTCGGCCTAATCTCCGGCGACATCTCGTGGCACGCACCAAGTACCCACGGCCCCCGATGATAGTCGCCCTCAGGCAACGGGGGCGCGGGCCGGAAGTCCGGAGACCCGAACCACTGACCCGGCGCTATGGCGATTGGTCTCTCGGCGTCGAGCAGCCTAGCGCGGATTATCCCGACGACAGTGCGCTGTCCTGAGTAAGCCGCTATGTTCTCCGGATCGGAAGGAGGCGGAGGGCTTGGCTTGGGCTCCATTGACGAGAGGTCGAACCACCGGGGATCTCTCTCCCTGAGTGCCGCCCAGCTCCAGAGAACCCCATCGCTTCCAGTGGAACCAGGATTGCCCGGAATCGCGACGGGGGGGCGATCCGGAATCAATAGCAAGGGAGAGTTGCAAGGCTCCATAACTCCAAGCAAGAGGTTCGGGCCATCGCGAAACAGCAGGCAGCACATGCTGGAGTCTTCGGGCAAGGGAGAGGCTTCGGATGCTCTGGCCCACTCGTCAGCACTCACTGACTCCCAACCTAATTCGGTCAGATGAATCCTAGCTCCACGGCTACCAGCAGATAGGTCACTGGAGACCAGTCCATCGTTTCTCAATCGTTTTATCTCTGCTGATGCATGCGGAACCCTGAGTTCAACATCCCTAGCCAACACACTGACGGTGGCACCGCCCTCAGTTAGCCGGTCAAGGAGTCTCCTGCGATGCTTACTCCTGATTTTCCAAGCACTGTTCGAATAATCGGGTTTCAGTGGCTCAGAGAATTCATTTGACACCACTCGCCACCTCCCAATACATCTTACTAACGTTGATGTATTAAATTATGTTGCTTCGTTACATTTGATTACATATTTCCTATGGAGAATATATCAGTTTCATTTCCACACTTGGTTCAAACCTGAAAACGCCCTCATTTCTAGCAACTATTTGTAACGAAAAGGTGTGATTTCGTGCAGAACGGTTATATCAGCGCCCGCTATCCTATGCGCATCGGGCCGACTGCCGGGTCCGAGAGTATGCTTGAGGGAGACAAATGGAAGCGGAAAAAATCCGACTTATCATTCGCAAATACATCTCTGAGCAGCCTAGGAACAGTGCTGAGATTGCAACCTGGCTGAGTGGTCAGAAAGGCTACTCTGGAAGCTTGGATCTAGCATCACTGATGGAGACAGACACGAGTATCGTCCGCATCGGAACGGTTCGCAAGAGCGGAATGGCCGGCAGTACCCCCCCACTCTCGGAATGGGCGACCGAGGAGTGGGTGCAGCACCATGAGCGTGCTAAGCCCGACAACAAATAGGAGGATTTAGATGAGGACAACCAGACTACGACAGAAAATAAAAAAATTCTTGGATGACAGAGGAGAAGCCAACACGACAGAAATTCTTGAACACGTGAACTCCACCATGCGTCATGGGACTACTCCCCAGCAACTGGGGAACGTCCTGTCCAAAGACAAGGACATCATGAAGGTCGCAACGACAAAGCGTGGCGGTGCCCTCTCCGGTCGCTACGAAATCTGCGTCTGGCAACTGAGACCTGGGGCCTTGGACGAAATCTGATTAGACCTCTAAGTCGGATCCCCAGTCACCGCTTCGAGCTAGGCTGTTCATGCCGGCCCGATGAGCGAACATCCGCTGGCTGGCGGCTGCAGACTCGGAACCTCCTTTGGCCCAAGTTGTGAGGGCGTGTGCCTGCAGTGCCCGGCCGTAGGAGTAGGAAAGTTGCCAAGGGTGCTCGACATTCATCTGGTTCATCAGATTGAGGTGGGCTGTCGCATCCTCGTCAGACTGGCCTCCTGAGAGGAAGACTATGCCCGGCAGGTCTTGCGGGACGTGATTGCTCAGACAGTCAATTGTCATCCTAGCCACTTCTTCCCTCGGGATCTGGTTGGGACAATCGTTGCCAGCGATGATCATGTTAGGTTTGAGCAATGCTCCCGGGATGTGTATACTCTGCTCAGCACAGGCAGCGAAGGTCGCATCGAGAATCTCGGCTGTGACGTCATAGCAGCGCTGCGCGTCATGGGAGCCATCCATCAGTACCTCTGGCTCGATGATGGGGACCAGCCCCTGCTCCTGGCAGATTGCAGCGTATCGGGCCAGCGCGTGTGCGTTGGTCGATATGCAGGCAGGACTAGGAATCCCCTCAGATATACGAATGACAGCTCGCCATTTGGCGAAACGCGCGCCCATCTCGAAATACTCGATGCAGCGCTCCCTGAGTCCATCGAGACCCTCTGTAATTTTCTCACCCGGGTGATTGGCGAGGTCCTTTGCCCCTGTGTCGACCTTGATTCCTGGGTGGATTCCTCTGGAACTCAGCGCGTCAGCTATGAGAGAGCCGTCGTCCATGTTCTGTCTGATTGTCTCATCGAACAATATGACGCCTCCGACAGCGGATTCGTATCCTGCTGTATCAAACAGGTTTGCTCGGTACAAGCGCCGAGACTCAGACGAGGGTTCGACTCCAGCAGCAGCCAAGCGCTTCGACATCGTCCCGTTGCTCTCATCGGCGGCGAGTATTCCCTTGCCCGGAGCCACCAGTTCGCTTGCGGTCTTCTCAAGGAGTTCAATGTCCATCCAATAACCTCGTGAGCACGTGCGAGCAGTAGGAGAAGAACTCATCGCACCGAGGACACGAAGTAATGCGCGCCAGATTTGACATCAATCACTTCTGAGTGAACTGAGTACCTTCCGTCATCGGTTTCCTCGACTCCGCGGGTCCGCCCTGGGCAGACCCCAGAGCCGATGAATACTGAATCGTCCGACGAGCACAACTCATCGCGACTCCAGATCCTGTCCACATCGCCCTCGATCATACTCTCAGCGCGCTCACGATGGCCTTCGTTTTTGAACACGAGTCGGCCTTCAAAGGGAGCCTTCAGCCCCCTGAGGGCAGTCGCCGTGATTACTCCCTCGGGTGCTGCCCCTATCCCCATCAGCATGTCAATATCCGAATCGGGGTCGGCGGCGTTCAGAGCCGCGGTAATGTCACCGTCGCCAATGAGGATGATGTTGACTTTGTGTTGCTTCAGCTCGCGTATCAGTTGTTCGTGTCGCGGTCTGTCCATCACCACCACGCAGAGCTGTGAAGGAGTTTTTCCAAGAGCAGTACAGGCAGCCTCAATGTTGTAAGAAGTGTCGGCCTCAAGGCTAACCTCGCCTGCGAGGGCGGCCGGACCGGCTATCTTGTCCATGTAGCAGTCGGGGGCGTGCAGCAAATTACCGCGAGGAGCTGCGGCGAGAACTGCCATCGCATTGGGCAGGTCGAGGGCGACGTGGTTAGTACACTCCAGAGGATCGACGGCTATGTCGATTGTCGGTGCCCCGGTGACACCTTGCATCGAGCCTAGGGGTTCGCCAATCCAAAGCATTGGTGCATCATCGCGCTCGCCCTCGCCTATCGCCACGCGCCCGTCAAAGGGCACGCTGTCGAAGACGGTGCGCATGGCTTCTACGGCTGCTCCGTCTGCGGCCTTACGGTCCTCCAGTCCTCTCCAAGCCGAAGCTGCTACCGCAGCGGCCTCAGTGGCCTGTAGAAAGTGCTCAATGAGGTCGGTGGTCGCCATGCTGTTCCGAATGAGCCTTAGCATTCAATCATGCGGGTCGCCCTTGCTCTTGCGCAGGACCCGTACTCCTTCTATCGTAGAAGTCGGATACTGCCCCTCGGAGTCCTTCTCAATTGACTTGAGCATGTCCCAGGCACACAGCAGCCCTGCGTTGACTCCGCACAGTGCCTCCATCTCCACCCCGGTGGTCCAGTGAGTGCGCACGGAGACTGTACAGCGCAGACCGTTCTCCTCTACCCTCCAATCAACCGTGCAGCCCTCGATGGGAATTGGATGGCAGTGAGGTAAGGTTCGGGGCGTCTCCTTTACCGCCTGAATAGCGGCTACCGTCGAGGCTTCTCTGACATCGCCCTTTGGGGAGCGGCCGTTTGCCACGACATCGATACCTCTCTCGGAGAGGACAAGCAGGCCAGTGGCTACCGCCTCGCGAGCGACAACGGGCTTAGATCCCACATCGATTATCCCGGTCCACGAATTCTCGTCCAATCGATCGCCTCTCTCGCCTGTGTACTCGCGAGTTCATCATCACTATTCAGTAAACCGGCCTATCGGCGGAGTCGTAGTTATGGTGAGTTCGCGGATAACATCTGAAATAGTCGGCGGCAATGGGGTGGCATGGCCGAGGCGTTTCGAAACAAAGCGACTCCGGGCGCTGTCCCCGAACTAGAATCGGGCATCACCCATGACAGGCCTATCACTGACGGTGTCAAACTGCAGGTCATCGACGAACTCTGTGTCGGCTGCTCTTACTGTCTGATGGCCTGTAAGGATGATGCGTTAATCGTCGAGGGGCTTTGCGAGGTCATCGAGGATAACTGCACCGACTGCCTGAGGTGCCTTCTTTGGTGTCCGACAGGAGCCCTAGTGTACTCCTAAGGTGGCAGGATGAGCGAGCGAGCGAAGGCAGTGGTCATCGGCGCCGGAGTAGGAGGGCTGGCATCAGCTGCAAGTCTCGCACAGACACAGAAGTACGATGTCGCAGTCTACGAGAGGATGTCTTTCGCCGGTGGCAGGTTCACCCAGCACGACCACGATGGTTTTCAAATTCCAACCGGCGCAGTCCACATGATTCCGCACGGCAAGAAAGGCCCCTTCGCCAAACTGATTCTCGGGAAGAGGAAAAACGGTGGGCTCGATTTGGGACGTCATGGGGTCGACTTCCTGCCAACCACCAAGTTCGCCTGCCGGCTTAAAGACGGTAAACTGCAGCGGGCAAACTCGGTCTACGGGGTCTTACCGTGGTTCTCGCTCAAGGACACTCTGAACCTGCCACGGCTGTTGATGAAGCCCGCCAAACGGCCATGGGGCAACGAGACTGAGGACGGCAGGACCTGGATGTCGAGGTACTTCTCCAGTGACTTCATCGACTTTGTCGATGCATTCTCCAACTTCGCCATCAGCCTGAGGTTCGAGCAGATGCCTGCTTCGACCGTCGTTAGGATGCTTCAGAACTCATTCTGGCTCGACCGTCCTCATGTTCCCAAGGGAGGGTGCAAGGGAGTCATCGACGGGCTACGAAGCGACCTGCGGGAGAACGGGGCTCGCGTCAAGCTGTCCCATGAGATCACCGAGATACTGCCAGGCGATGCAGAGGAGTCGACCAAGGGAAACCGCTTCTGCATCGGCATCAGGCGGCGCGGTCGGGATGAGGGGGTTTGGGTTGGTGCCGATGCAATCATCCACAACGGCGGACACCCTAACCTGCTCAAGGCGCTCTCGGACGACTTTGAGGTAGCTACGGGAATCAGAGAGCAGGTCCGTGACACTCAAGCAGTCGGAGGCATCGGCTTCGTGTTCGCGCTAGACGACGATATTCCTCACCGCGGCAGTGGGGTAACCATGCTGCCGGGCTTGGAAAGAGTTGGCGGATACGTAATTCCGACCTTTTCCGATCCGAGCCTCGCACCTGAGGGCAAGCACATGATGATCACACACCAGTATGTGCCGGACCCGAGCGTGAAATCGGAGATAACGAAGGGGCGCGAGGATCTCTACGACGCCATCCCGTGGCTCGCTGACCATGGAGAAGAGTTGTGCGTCCACACCTACCACAGGAACTGGCCTTGCAATCGCGCCCCACAGGGCGCTGAACTACCCTCGGATGTCGGCATAGAGGGGGTTCGCCTCGTTGGCGACGGGATCAAGGGGCACGGCTGGATGATGGTCGAAGGGATAGCATCGAACGTGCCCGAAGCAGTGGCCAGTGTCAGTGGTGTGATGGACACGATATAATCATCCAAGACCGGCCTTCCAGATCTCACCATCGGCCCGGATCTCCTTCTTCCACAACGGGGCCTGCCGCTTCAGCTCATCTATCAGCCAACTACAGGCCTCGAAGCCCTCGGCCCTATGGGGTGAGCCGACGTGGATGCATACTATGGGTTCGCCTGGCCTGACAGAACCAGTGCGGTGGGCCAACACCACCGAACTCACTCCGAACTGGCCCAGAGCCTGCTCGGAGAGCTCGTTCAGTACCTCTGGGAGTCTTTCCTCCCAAGCGTCGAACTCTAGTCGCTCGACAGCCACTCCATGGTCCTCTCCTCGAGTGAGTCCTACGAAGGAGACTACGCTGCCGCAGCCATCCATAGCGAGCATTTTCCGCAGTTCCTCTGGGTCGAGTCGCTCGGACTCGATGAGTACTCGTACGTGAGCCATGCAGAGCCATCAAGGTGCTGCGCTTGAACGCGACGGACGCGACCCAACCGTTCAAGCGGAGGGCCTGAAGTCGAAGTAACATGAGCAGCGAGCCAGTCCACATACTAGGGGCAGGGCTCTCGGGCCTCGCTGCAGCTACCTATCTCGCGAATGCGGGACGTGAGGTGCATGTACACGAGATCCGCTCGGATAGTGGAGCTCGTTTCGACGGTGATTTCCAAGGCATAGAGAACTGGACCAGTGACTCCGACTTCTTCGATGAGATACGAGAATGGGGCTTCGACCCGGAGGAGTTCAAGTCCGATGCGTTTGATGTGATTGACCTCGTACACCCTGACGACGAAATAACTCAACCTCGAACCTCAGGACTCGCTTTTCGTGTCGTAGAGCGTGGAACTGCTGGACATTGCATCGATCAGGGCTTCAAGCGGATGGCACTCGATGCGGGCGCAGAAATCCACTACGATACCCGCAGGGATCCCAAGGACTGCCATATCATCGCCGCCGGTCCGAAGGAGTCCAGTGCGGTGGCGTTCGGGGAGATCTTTCACACAGACCATCCCAATCACGTCACCTTCCAGTTGAATGACAAACTGGCTCCGGGGGCCTACTCCTATCTCATCATCATCGATGGCATAGGTCTGATTTGCACCTGTCTGTGGCGCCAGCAGAAGAAGACTTCGCGCCACCTCAACGAGACCATCGCATGGTACGAACAGCACTACGACCTGAACCGCAGACCGATTAAGAGGGTCGGCGGCAAAGGTGACTTCTCGCTGCCTGACAAGTACGTACACGAGGGCCGCTACTACGTCGGCGAGGCGGGTGGCCTACAGGATTTCATGTGGGGCTTTGGGATGCGTTACGCAGTCACCAGCGGCGTTATGGCCGCCAAGGCCGTTCTAGGCGAGTGCGACTACGAGAGCGAGGTGAGGGGGCGTCTCGTCCCCCTTGTCAGGGCTAGCGCCGTCAACCGTTTCCTGATGAACAGAGTTGGTAATCGAGGATTCAAGATGGTGGCTAATCACTGGATGCGTGACCAGCGCAAGAAGGGGGACGGTCTCGTGTTCATGCGCTGGGTGTACAAGCCTGGACTAATTCGGAGAATGCTGTGGCCAGTAGTCAGACTCGGCATGTTGAGGCGCAAACGGCTCGCGGACGGCAGGATGGTTAGTCGCATGCCATTCAGGAAGGCACTTTCTAGGGACGTCTGGGAACCAAGCGCCAGAGGCGATGAAATTGCAGAACATTGGAACCTCGTTCGCAAGGGCGGGGGAAAGACGTCTTTCGGCGAGAACGACGCCTAAAGGCGTCCCTCCGACTCCGTTTGATTGATATGGCGTCCCTCTGTGGCGCTAGCATGACCTCTTGGCCCGAAATGGAGCCGATGACGAACAACCTTGTGAACTACGGAGTGACGGACAACGGGATAGCCGTCATTGAACTGTGCTCGGATTCAGCTGGAGAACCTCTCACAAAGGGAAAGACTCCCGTGAACACCTACACTCACTCGATGATGCGCGACATCGATGAAGCCGTGCTTAAGGCTCGCTTCGACGATGATGTCACCGTGATTATGCTGACTGGGCACGGTGAGAAATTCTTCTCTGCCGGAGCCAGCATCAGCATGCTAGACTCAGTCACTCCCGGCTTCAAGTACTTCTTCTGCCTCCATGCCAATGAGACTCTAAGCAGGCTAGAGCAGACGCCCAAGCTCGTAATCGCCGCTCTCAATGGCCACGCCGTCGGAGGCGGCCTTGAGATCGCCATGGCAGCTGACATCCGAATCGGTCGCAAGGACTCGGGCCAGGTGGGTTTGCCCGAGGTATCTCTGGGTGTTCTCGCTGGCACCGGAGGGACTGCCAGACTGTCTCGTCTAGTCGGCAAGGCAAAGGCGATGGAGATAATGGTTACAGGACGCAAGTTCTCGTACGAGGAAGCCAAGGAAATGGACCTAGTTCATGACGTCTGGGCCGGCAGTCTCGATGAGTTCCGTCAAGATGCTCTTGACTACGCCGGACAATTCACTTTGCCCTATGCGGCCAGCAAGGCCATCGGGAACATCAAGCGCAGCGTCCAAAGTGGGATGGAGATACCTCTTGAGTACCATCTCGCCCTAGAGAGGGAATTGCAATCAGACTTGTTCCAGAGCGGCGATGCCAAGAAGGGGATTGCGGCCTACGTCAATAGGGAAGTTCCCGAATTCGATGGGAATTAAATGAACGCACTCTAAGGAGTGCGAATTTCGATACAGCGTTTGATATACCAGTTCTCGCTGCCGATATTGCATGGCAGACGCAGAGATTGTCAAGGACTACACTCAGAACTTCGAGACGTGGATTAACGACTTCAGCGAGTGGCAGACCAGAATAGGCTTCGACCCATCATGGCTCGGCGACTACCGCTTCGACATCAAGTTCGATTGGGATACAGCTGGCAACCAAATCGAGTTCGGCGACTTCGTAGGCAAACCGAAGTGGGATCGCAGGATGCAGATTCCTCAGCAGACCATTCGCGATGCGATTATCAATATGGTCAGTGTTCAGGGCGACACCGAATTCGCCTCAGTTGAGCAACAGAATCATCTGCTCGCCTCAGCTCCGACCGAATACGACCGTAAGTCCGCTCTACGAATCATGTGCGAGGAGCAGCGACACGGCTGGCAGATGGCCTACCTATTGTGCACATTCTTCGGCGAGCAGGGACTTCGCGAAGCCGCCAAGCTGCTCGAGAGAAACGCTCAGGAAGGGACGAGGATACTGGGCTCGTTCAACGAGCCAATTGATCACTGGCTCGACTTCTTCATGTTCACCCACTTCATTGATCGTGACGGCAAGTACCAACTCAAGATGCTCAGTACCTCAGCGTTCAAACCGCTGGCTGCGAGCATGGGGCCAATGCTGAAGGAGGAGTCTTTTCACCTCGGAACTGGAGCTAACGGCCTGCGTCGGATAGTGAAGCAAGGCGTCATTCCATGTGACCTCATTCAGAAATATGTCAACAAGTGGGTGAGCACCGGACTCGATTTATTCGGGACCGATGACTCGGCGAGCGCCCAGTGGGCATACGTCTACGGGGTCAAGGGCCGCTACGACGAGCGTGAGGCACGGGAGGATGCGGACAGGGAGCACCTGAACGAAGCCAGCAGGGAGTTGTACTTCCAAGAGCTTCGAGATGAGATGCGAAGAATCAGCAAAGTTCGCAAGAATGGAGAGCCGGAACTCTACATCCCCTCTGACAAGTTCGAGCGAGGCATAGGTAGGTTCGCCGGCAAGCGCTACACCGTACACGGCGAGGATTTCGAAGGAGATGAAGAGTCTTGGGTGGAGTACCTCTCGTCAGTCCTCCCATCAGATGAGGACGAGAATCAGTTGGTAAACGAGTACATGCAACAAGAATGGATTCAATACCGAGAATGGAAGGGAGACTGATTCGGCTGGAGGCCTTGATATGCAGCACGTCGCGCTGATATCATTTGACAAGGAGCGGTGCGGGCCGTTCTTTGAAAGATTGCCCGAATACTTCCACCAGCACCATCACTCCGAGGAGGGAGATGCAGAGGGTTACGAGGAACTACTGTACATGATCCGCAGACCGTACACCCCCGAGATGCTCGACATGATTGATTCTTGGATGGGCCTAACAGAGCGTGACTGGAGCGAGGAGACCCAGAGGGAGGTCATATTGGCGTTGTACGCCATTAGGTATCCTGACACACTTCTGATAGAGAGCTTTACCGAGAAGGCTAGATCGGATCTGCGCAGACTGTCCGCCTACCTCCACTTCACCAACCATACTTACACAATCTGGGACGAAGACACCCGCAAGGGACTGGTCAAGCTCGGAATCGAAATCCCTGCGACAGAATCAGCTAATCCATTCGTCTACGGCGCCTATGTCAGCGCCATCGAGTTACTGAAGGACGTCGCTCCATTCACTTGTTTCCTAGAGCACGACGTGCCTCGCCAGCGGCTATTCCAAGCCGCGCTTGCGGCCTACGGCAGGGAGTAATCGAATGGATGTCCGGAGCGTCGCCGTCATCGGCGCTGGGACTATGGGCGCAGGGATAGCTCAAGTTTGCGCCCAGACCGGGTGGAAGACCCGTTTGTACGATGCGTTTCCAGAAGGCCTTACCAAGGGGATGGATGCAATCGAGGCTTTTTGGGACAAAGGCATCGAGCGGGGCAAGACCACATCCGATCAGAAGGCCGAGTGGTCGAGAAACCTGAGAGGCGTCAATGACTTGACTGAGGCGGTCGAAGACGCCGACCTCATCATCGAGGCAGTTCCGGAGAGTATGCAGTTGAAGCAGGAGATCTTCGCCGAACTGGAGCGCCTAGCACCAAGTCACGCGATGCTCGCGACCAACACCTCAGGACTACCAATCTCAGAGATAGCACAATCGACGGGTTGTCCAGATAGGGTCATAGGGATGCACTTCTTCAATCCAGTTCCACTGATGAGCCTGCTCGAACTGGTTCGCCACAACGCTGTCTCCGAGGAGACCATCGCAGCTGCGCAATCAATCGGTTCTGCGATGGGTAAAACGACCATCCTAGTGCGCGATGTACCTGGTTTTGCGACTAGTCGACTCGGTGTCGTACTTGGTAATGAAGCCGTACGCATGCTGGCTGAAGGAGTTGCCTCTGCAAATGATATCGACAACGCGATGCGCCTAGGCTATCGGCACCCGATGGGGCCCCTGGAACTCAGCGACCTCGTGGGCCTGGATGTGCGACGTGACATACTCAACAATCTCGCCGATGCCTTCGATGACGAGAGTTACAGGCCGCATCCTTTGCTTGGCCAACTGGTCGAGGCAGGTAATCTTGGCAAGAAAACCGGGAAGGGCATCTACGACTGGACCAGCGGAGAGAAGGTCGAACGTTGCCTGTCTACTATCGGCCATTACTGAAGTGGTGGGCCCGCCCAGATTTGAACTGAGGTCTAACGCCCCCGAAGCGCCAAGTATAGGCCAAGCTAACCCACGGGCCCTGTGGCCGTGCGAATTCTGATTTGCGCATTAGCGTTGCTAAACCCCCACGCGTGTGATTGGTGCGGACACCGGGAGTTGAACCCGGGTTAGCAGGTTGGGAACCTACTGTCATAACCACTAGACCATGTCCGCTTGCATCAGTCAGTAGTGTAACCGATGGTGGCGCTGTCGCCGTCTATTGACATGACGTACAGCGATGTGAGGTTGACCCCGGAGTTACCCATCCCTCTGGTGAAGGCGGCCAGTGAGCCCGGCTTGTGATTCAACTTGGCTGACTTGAGATCTGCTACCGAGTATTCAGCACCCATTTCATCAAGCGCCACAGAGGTGGCATCTGCGTTGTCGGTCAAGATTGCAGCAGATGCAAATTCGCCCGATATTGCAACGATAGTCAATATGTTGACATCTTTCGAAGCGATAGTCTCGCAAAGCTCAGCTAGAGAACCGGGTTCATCACTCATGTTGATTCTGAATTCTTTCATGAAGTGGAGTCATGGGCATTACATATTGAATCTGTCGAAGTCGTCTCTGCGACCGATTTGAAGGCATCTGGAACAATCGAATGGTACGAGTGCCGGGATTTGAACCCGGGTTCAGGCGTTGGCAACGCCCGGTGATAACCACTACACTACACTCGTGCGGAATCTGGGAAACTAGAATCGCTTTTCTAAGCGTCGGTTTATCTCAGTCCAGCGTTAGGAGCCGATGCTTGATTTCTTCGAGAGTTTTTCTGTAGAAAGCCTCACCCCGGCCCACCGGGTCCTCAAGTCCCCAATCGTCGTCCAGTGGTAGGGTCGGACATTCGACACCACAGCCCATGCTGACTATCCGGTCGAAACCTGTGGTAACGATATCATCGATCGATTTTGGGTACTGGTCGCTCATTTCTATGCCGGCCTCTCCGGTCGCCTTAATCGCGTCCTGTGCCACTACAGAACCGGGGCTCGTTCCAGCGGATTGAGCCTCGTGACCCATATGCTTGGCTACAGCCTCGGCCATCTGACTGCGACAGGTGTTGCCGACACAGACAAACAGCAGTCGCATGACAACCCTATGCGGTCCGGATTTAATGAACTAAACCGCAATATTCGCAAAACTGAGTCTGGACCGGTCTGAACAGAATTCAAGTATGTCTCATGCCGCGAACGTGACATGGCAGATTCACCGATTAGCCACCATACGGGAGACTCGGACGGGAAGACTGCTGAAGATGATACCTCTCTCGAGCAGAAATCACAGATGGAGCAGGCCTACCAACAGATGCAACGCAAGTTGCGGATAACCAAGCTGGACGAGGGCATCAAGCACAAGGTCATGGTGCTCTCCGGCAAGGGGGGGGTGGGCAAGTCCACCATCGCAACGGGGCTCGCATTGTGCCTCGCGCGCAGGGGCATGAGAGTTGGTTTGATGGACATCGACATCACCGGTCCGAATGTGCCAAAAATGCTCGGCATAGATGACGCTGAGCTGAATGTCGAGGACGGCCAGATACATCCCGCATCTGGTCCTCACGGGCTGAAGGTGATATCGATGGCTTTCTTGCTTGAGGACCCTGACAAGCCGGTCATATGGAGGGGTCCAATCAAGCTCGGGGCCATCCAGCAGTTCATTGGTGACGTGGCTTGGGGCGAACTCGACGCCCTCATCATCGACTTTCCCCCTGGGACTAGCGACGAGCCTCTTACAGTTAGCCAAAACCTGCCGGGAATTGACGGCGTGGTAATCGTCACTACTCCTCAGGAGGTAGCGCTGCTCGATAGTCGCAAGTCAATCAACTTCGCCAAGACGCTCTCTGTCCCGGTACTGGGCGTGGTCGAGAACATGAGCGGTTACACTATCCGGGGCACAGCCGAGCCTAACACCGAGATCTCGGTAATGGGGCCGGCAGGTGTACCTCTGCAGGCGTTGGCTGATGAGGCAGGTGACTGGTCGCTGACTCTGGATGTTTTCAAGTCCGGAGGTGGTGCCTCCGCCGCCGCAGAACTGGATGTGCCGTTCCTCGGCTCCCTGCCTTTCGATCCGGGGATAGTCAGAGGGGGTGATGACGGGGTGCATCGGATTATTGCTGAGCCCGACGGTGAGACGGCGATCTCGTTTGACTTGATAGTGGACAACATTATGGCCACCCTCGAAGAGGGTTCCGGACCTCAGGTGCGCATTACTTGACGGAGCCTCTCGCAGAGGGGTCGATTTGATGACGCGCTCACGACCCGAAAAGGATGAGACATGGCAGCGGGCACTGGCATCTACATCACCTGGGTCACAGGTGCGATCATACTCAGCATAGCGATGATGCCGCTGTTCAAGCCGAAGTATGCGAAACTCAGCCTTGACGGTTTCATCGACATGTTCAGGCGCTACTGGGCGCATATGATTGTGGTCTTCTCGGTCTATCTCTGGAAGGATCTCCTGGATGGTATAGACAGGGCCCTGATGGCCAACACCCAGATCGATATGACTCCCTATGTGTACGCCGTAGAGGGTGACATCGTGCTGTGGGTACAGCAGGGGCTCCGCAACGCATTCCTCGACGAAGCTCTCACTCACTTCTACGTCATGGGCTTCATGACCGCCACCTTCGCCTCCTTCCTGTACCCAATATATTTCGATGACAGGCACATGGCGGACAGGGTGTCACTGTCGATGTTCTGGGTCTACGTCATAGCCATCCCATTCTACCTGTTCTTCAACGTAGGAGTGACCGGGAACCACATTCCGGCTATGCAGACCATCGCTTACGACCTGACTCCCGAGATTAACAACTGGTTCACCCGCATCGACCCGTTCTCAAACGGCATGCCCAGCCTGCACATTGGACTACCATTCGCGATCTGGTTGACCATGCAAAGATGGGACGATGACGGCAGGTGGGAGAAGTACCGCAGCTTCCTGATGGCATTCACAATGTTGACTGCATTCACCATCATCTACCTCGGCATTCACTGGATAGTCGACATCATCGGTGGCATGGCGGTAGGCATCGTAGCAGTCCAGATGACCTCTAGGACCAATCAGCCATTTTGGAATGTCGTAGACGAGCGCTTATTCAGCCGCAGACTGGCGCGCGCTATCGCGGATCCAGGCAAGTCAATCCGAGGCACGGTCAGCAGCATTATCTCTGTGTTCAGGCCACTGAAGGAGCCGAACAGGAAGCAGACCAGTGCGATAATCGCGGCACTGCTCCTCTCCACTGGCTTAGTGTTGCTATGGGACGCCACGCATCAGGACTTCCCTGTCGAGGGAGTGGAGTGGCCGACATCCGCTGCCGGCTCTGACGGGTGGCTGGTCTCGGTCGAGGAGGACCCTGAATCTATGAGTGTCTCGATAAGTGTCTGGAATGCGAGTGTCGAGCAAGGCAGTATGATCTCGGGTGAGCCATGGGGGTCTTCACCGGCCGTCGTCATCTCGGGCTCCTCGCTGGTGCTTCACGACTCGCATAGGCTGGATTACTACGAACTCGAATCAATCAGCACCGAGTTCTCTCCGAAGTTCAGTCGCAACGAGAGCGAGGTGTTGCTCGATGTTGCCATAGCCGAGTCGGAGACAGGGCAACCTCTGCTGATTATGGTTCACGAAGATTACCTAGAGATCGTGGATGATGAGCAGGTACCTGTCGGCACAGTAGCATCCGGGGGAACATTCTCAATCGTAGCCGCATCCGAGCAGTTGGTGGCGTGGGCTGTTGGGGGATCGTCCTCACCTACTGTCAACGTGACTTCGATTTCAGGTAGCATCTCCATCAGTCTGACTCTGGATGTGACGGCTTCCAAGGACGAGGACGAGTACTTGGAGGAGATCTCCGGCATCGCAGTAAACTACAGTGAAGCGGAGGTCATCGACATTGACATGGATCCGTCTTGGGTTGTCGCGGTAGTCGATGTCGGCCCGGTCAACCGAACTGTTCTGGTGGACATACTGACCGGAGAGCAGACCTTACTCTCCGACCCGAAGTGGCAGTCATCATCTCCAAGCGTCGCTCACGGGCGCGTGGCATTCCTCCAGATACCGGGCCCTGAAGAAGCTGCAACAGCCAGTGACGTCTACCTGCATGACATCGGGGCGAACACCACTCTGGCGATAACCCACGACGACGACGTCGATCAGTTAGACCCACAGGTGTTGCTGGAGGACGTAGCTTGGGTCGAGGTTGATTCTGACGGGACATCTGCTCTCAAGGTATATTCGGGGGAGACTTTTCAGCCGTACTCATCGGTGATTTTGCAAGCAGCAATCCTGATGCTGATACCGCTGTTATTCCTGTGGGCGTACCAAGCCGCCTCAGAACGCCGGGACTGATTCCTCGGTGAGTCGAAACATCTCGTCAAGGCTGCTTCTCGCCCTCTCTATGACGTCTGCATCGAGTTCGATGACCTGCTCGGGACGAGGATTTCTGAGTGCCTGCAGAATATCCTCGAGCTGGGTCGTCTTCATGTGAGGGCACATCACACATGCTCCTATCAGGTTCAAATCGTCATCGGACTCCGCCATCACCCTGTCAGCAGTGCCGCACTCGGTGATTAGCATCAGATCCTTGTTTCCCTCCGAAGCGAGACGAAGTGCCTCGTTCATCAGCACCTCGCTGCTACCGACGAAGTCACTCTCCTCTATTACCTCGGCATCGCACTCGGGGTGACTGAGCACCTTCAGATCGATGCCGACCGCAGCAGTGCGCTTCCTCCAGTTGCGAATCTTATCGCCGGTGAATGCAGCGTGCACCTCGCACTCCCCATCGAACACGATAATTTCCTTCTTTCCTGCCAAGTGGTTCTGCAAGTGCTTACCCATGAAACGGTCCGGGACGAAGATTAGACTGTCTCCCGGAAGCATCTCACAGATTCTCATGTAGTTGCTGCTGGTTACGCAGACATCGCATTCGGCCTTGACCTCGGCACTGGTGTTAATGTAGCACACGACGGGGACTCCGGGGTGTTTCTCCTTGAGGTCGCAGATGTCCTTAGCAGTGATGCCATCGCTCAAAGAGCAGCCTGCCGCGGGAGACGGGTGGAGTACGAGCTTGTGTGGACTGACTATCTTAGCGGTCTCGGCCATGAAACGAACGCTGGAGAACAGGATAGTTTGCTGTGGGGCGTCCCGGGCCTCCTTCGAAAGCGCGTAACTGTCGGCCACCGAATCGGCTACGCCGTAAGTGATGTCAGGGGTCTGATAGGAGTGGGCGATTAGGAAAACGTCGTTCTTCCGCTTCAGATTGTTAATCTCGAGAGTGAGCGGTGCAATCGCCCTGCAGGTGTCCAGACTCCACCTCACTGGCTGCTTAATGGCGCTTTGCAAACGTCTTGCCTCTATCTCAATATCAAACTCTGAGTAAGAACCTGGAATCAGGCTGCCACGGGGCATCGGAGCGGACGGAAGCTCGATTGTCATATCTCCCGGGCCTTCGTTATGTGCAACCGCTTTCAAGGCATCTCATCTCGGAGTTGCATGGGCGCCGCCACTATACCAATGTGGGAACCTTCCGAAGTGCTTCATGAGGGTGCAGAGGCTACTGTCACCGCTGGTACCTGGATGGGCAAGCCAGCAGTCCTGAAAATGCGCAGGCCTCGGGGCTACAGGCACCCTGATTTAGACCGCAGGCTGACACGGCAGCGCCTATCAGTGGAGGCCCGAGTTCTCGGCAGACTGCACCTCATTGGCTTTCCCTCTCCCTCTCTGTATGATTTAGATGTCGAGGGGGGCTGGATGCTGCTCTCTCGCATGGACGGCAGACCCCTGTGCGATGCTCTCAGGGACGGTTCAGCAGATCTCGCTGCAGTCAAGTCCACCGGGGCGCTGATCAGGAGGTTGCATGAGGAAGGTTTCTCCCACGGAGACATGACCACGCACAACATACTAATCGATGCCTCAGGCTCCCTGAGTCTGATTGACTTTGGCCTCGCTAGGATTTCACCCGAACTCGAGCACATGGGACTGGATCTACAGGTCCTCAACGAATGTCTGACGGCTAGTCACTCCGAGTTTGAGGGCGCTGTGGAAGCAATGGTCGAGGGTTACCTCAGGGACGGAGAGAGCGAATTTGGAGCCAGTGATGTCATCTCTAGGTTCGACGCTATCAGGGGCAGGGTCAGGTATCACGGATAGGCGATGTGATGAAGATACTGTTCGCAACCAGCAATCCCAACAAAGTGGAGGAAGCGTCCGTAGTACTGGAACTATCCGGACACCACGTCGAGCAATTGCTGGTCGATGGGTTTCCGCCTGACTTCGAGGAGCCGAAGGAACTCGGCCTAGAAGCTGTGGCCGCGGCCAAGATTGAACAAGCGCTCGAACTCATACACGGCACCGAATTCGAGGGATCCGCAATCATGGTCGAGGATTCAGGGATCTTCCTCGATGCCTTCGAGAACTGGCCAGGAGCTGCATCATCTGATGTCGAGAGGGAAATCGGCCTGGAAGGGTTGCTTGAGATGATGGCCGACAATCGGCATAGGGGTGCTGAGTACAGGGCCGTCGCCATTGTGTCCGATGGAGTCGAGACGTGGAGCAGTACAGGTGTTTGCAGAGGTAGAATCTCCGAGGCGACGAGGGGAGATCAGGGGTTCGGCTACGACCCCATCTTCATCCCTGACGAGGGCGACGGGCGCACCTTCGGAGAGTGGGGAGAAGGCAAAAGAAGTGAAATCACACACAGAGCGAGGGCGATAAACCGTCTCGCGGACCTCCTCAACTCCCCGTCAAGGTGAAGGCGGGGCGCTCTCCGTGACAGGCCGATAGGCATGGTCTCGCTAACTCGTATGGTCCTCTGGGCGGCGGTTTTCCTAGGTATTCCGCTGTTTCTAATCCTGCAGGGCGAGGCGAATCCGATTACTAGGATCGCGGGTGGTACAATACTGCTCGCTCTGGTATCGATTCTGATGTTCTCAGGCCGTTCTCCTGTACCCAAGCCACCTAAGGCTGAGATTGTGGTTGTGGAGGAGCCGCAGGCCGAATTCGACCTGCCTGAGCCCGTACTTGAGCTCGAGGGAGCAAGCGAGCGTCGCGAGGGCAAAATCAAGCGGAGCAGGGGGAAAGTAGCGCAGCCCGTCGCTGGGGCGCTACCGCCACCTATGCTTGTGCTACCGTCAGTCTCGGCAACTGAGGATGAAGGGGGGCCGACGCTACCTATGCCTCCCGTTCCAGGCGATGGTACCGTTGTGGCATCAAGATACGTGGCCGAATCAGACCCGCAGTCCGGGGAAGAGGCGGAAGTCGAGGCGTACGTCAGCGACAGGAGGGTCAAGCGAGCCGAGATACGTTCCCAACTAGTTAGGAAGCGTCGGATGGACCTAGCAGAGAGGAAGGCGTCCAAGGCGAGGGCATGGTCGGCTGTTGAGGACGGCGAGGATCTCGCTGCTCTGCTAAAGGACCCAAATCACGGACTGACTGTGCTCGAGGAACCCGAAGAGGCAGATACCAGCAAGCCACAGGGCGTTTCCTACATACGAATCGACGATAAGCGCATCCTGAAAGTCAAACTGCCTCTGGAAATGCTGGTACAGAAGGCACCAGCACAGGCTCCTCCTGATGTGTCTGGGACGTCTTTGCCCCCTCCTCCAGGAATGCCGCCAATGCCTCCGCCT
>DAGM01000043.1:0-18689 GCA_002495735.1 Euryarchaeota archaeon UBA54 | reverse complement strand
CGGAATGCCGCCAATGCCTCCGCCAGTCACACGCGAAGAGAATTAGTCGAGTAACTGAAAATTGAAGCGCAAGGGGACTGTGGACGTCGCATGAGCGAGGTGCTGCTTACTGATGACATCGCTATTGAGGGATGCAGTCCCTCGGGTGGAGTAGTGGCCGTCTGGACGTTGAACCGCCCCGAGAAGCTCAACGCTCTGAACCGTGACTCGCATTTGGCGATTAAGGAGCAGTGTGTGCGGGTTGAGTCGGACGACGCAGTCAGGGCCGTGGTCATCCGAGGTGCGGCCCCGCCGACGCCGGAAGAAGGAAAGCGTCCCAAACCGGCAGCCTTCGCTGCTGGTGCAGATATCTCCGAATTCGCGGGCAAGAACTCGGACGATGTACGTGAATTCTTCGCGGACAATGCTTGGGAGGCGGTCTGGGGCCTTTCCAAGCCGACTATCGCCATGGTAGATGGTTTCGCACTAGGTGGTGGCACCGAACTCGCGCTGGCCTGCGACCTGAGAGTCGCCTCTACTCGAGCCAAGTTCGGACAGCCCGAAATTAACCTCGGACTGATACCGGGCGGCGGTGGGACCCAGCGCCTATGCAGGCTGCTGGGCTACGGCAAAGCGATGGAAATGACTCTGACCGGGGAAATGGTAGGGGCAGAAGAGGCCTTGAGCATTGGTCTGGTCAACAAGGTGGTCGAGCCCGAAAAACTGGAGATAGAGGCGCTTGCACTTGCGGAGAATATAGCTAGGAAGTCACCTTACACTGTCAGGGTCGCGAAGCGTGCCGTACGTGCTGCTCTAGATCTGCCGTTCACAGAAGGAGTTCTCACCGAGCGTTCGGAGTTCGTGGCTCTATTCGACACCGAGGACAAGGAAATCGGAGTGACGGCCTTCCTCAAGCGCGAGGACGCAGAATGGGTCGGCAGATAGCCTAAGGCCAGCAAGCGTCATGTTCGAGGAGCCTTCACCGCAGACCATGACGGGGCGCGTGTTGGTGCTGTGCGGTCCGCCCGGCTCGGGTAAGAGTGTGGTGGCACGAAAAGCGTCTGAGCGAGGGATGAGTGTCCTATCACTGGGTGACATCGTGCGCTCTGAGATGGCCTCGAAGGGTTTGCCGGAGACTCCCGCGAACGTAGGTAAGACTGCTCTCTCGATGCGCGAGGAGCATGGCGAGGAGATTGTTGTTGATAGGCTGATTTCGAGTTTGATGAGTACCTTGGAGGAGTCAGATGTTCTCATCGATGGAATGCGCCAGCCCGAAGAGATGGATCGACTGAGGGAGCATATCGACGATGTCACGGTGGTCGCAGTGTCAGCGACGCCTCAATCGAGATCAGAATGGCTCGAGGGGCGTGGGCGAGGAGAGGACGGCGGCGGAACGGAGTTCGCCGAACGTGAGGAGCGCGAATGGGGATGGGGGCTTGAGATGCTGATGGAGCAAGCTCACGCTATTATCCTCAACGAGGGTTCTCTCGAGGAACTTGAGGAGAGGTCCGACATGATTCTCGAAACGCTGGGATTCTAATTACTCGAACGAATCTCCTATCTGTCCAACCGGGTCGCCGATGCTAGCATCGAGGACGAGCCATCCGGATTCGTCAGCCTTTTCCAACATCTCTTCTTGAATCGCCCTGATGCGATCAAGATTACCCAGATAGTGACCCAGTCCGCGGTCATTGTGCTTCTCTCTCATCCTGATGAACTGGCGGTGGGTGCCTTCATCCCCTACGTGTAGTAGCACTCCACTGGCGACCCCTCCAGATTCCCTCCAACCTTCGAGAATACCGCTGCCGGGGATGAGGTGGACACCTTCTAGGAGTAAGTCAGAGCGTTTCGAGACCGCTCTGCTCACAACCGCCTGAATAGCCTCAGAGAGAACTACTACAGTCGCGTGCCAGTCCTCGATGACCCCGCTTCCCGCGGGCTCAAAGGAAGAGCGGTGCAGAGCAGGTGCCTGCTCGGAATCGAACTGGGTCCTCAGAGTTTCCCGAATAGTGTCGGTGGAGGCGCTCTTGGAGAATCCCAGAGATGATGCTGCTCTGGCGGAGATAGTTGACTTGCCGACACCGCTGCTGCCGGTGATGACCAGTAGTCGGGGTCTACCCATATTGACCCTCAGCGTTGAATCGCCTTGATCTCGAGGTATTCCTCAAGCCCGTGAACCCCGAGCTCGCGCCCATTCCCAGAGAGCTTGTAACCACCGAATGGCGCTGAGACGTTGAACAATCCTCCGTTGATGCTTACCTGCCCGGTGCGCAACCGACGGGCGACCCTCATGGCCCGTTCATCATCTCCCGACCAGACACCTCCGGAGAGTCCGTACTCGGAGTCGTTGGCCAGCGCGACTGCCTCGTCCTCGGTAGAGTAGGTGGTGATAGAGAGGACGGGGCCGAATATCTCCTCTCGGAAGATAGTCATCTCAGGAGTCACGTCGGCGAACACGGTGGGTCTGACGAAGCAACCTGAATCCAGTCCCTCGGGCATGCCCTGACCCCCAGCAATCAGAGTTGCACCCTCCTCGATTCCACTGGCGATGTACGAGGCCACGCTCTGTTGCTGCCGCTTTGACACCATAGGGCCGCAACGCATCGATTCGTCGAGTGGGTCACCAACGGTGTACTTGGCCACCTTGGTGGAAATAATCTCAATCACCTCATCGCGTTTGGACTCGGGAATGAGTAGTCTCGTCAGCGCCGAGCACTCCTGTCCGGAATTACTGAAGCAGGAGTATATTGCAGAGCCGGATGCCTTGGCGATGTCGGCGTCGTCGAGGATGATGTTGGCGCTCTTACCGCCGAGCTCGAGGGTGACCCTCTTGACGCTGGGAGAGGCCAATTCGCTGACCCTAACCCCAGCGCTGGTGGAACCAGTGAAGCTGACCATGTCGACATCGGGGTGGCAACTCAGAACCTCGCCAATCTCCCTACCGTGTCCAGAGACTAGGTTGAACACTCCAGCAGGCAACCCGATGTCGTGGATGATGTCTGCGAGTGCGAAGGCGTTCAGTGGTGCCTCCTTGGATGGCTTGACCACCATGGTGCAGCCGGCGGCGATGGCGGGTGCCACCTTACCGATGATCTGGTGGAGAGGGAAGTTCCAAGGAGTAATCATTGCTACCACGCCAATAGGCTCCTTAACCACAAGTGAATTGCGAACCTCCTGCTCCCACTCGAATCCATCGAGAATCTTCGCGTATGAGCGCGAGACCACCTTCGGGGTTCCCACCATAGCCATCCTGCAGTAGTTGATGGGAGTGCCAACCTCGGCCGTAATCAATTGAGATAGTTCCTCAGCCTGCTCCTTTATGGCCGCGGACAGTCTGTTTAGGTACTCCGCACGCTCTCCTACCGGAGTCTGCGACCAAGAGGGGAAAGCGGAGTGCGCTGCGGCCACCGCGGCATCCACGTCTGCGGCCGAACCAACTGGCACCGAGCCAATCAATTCATCATCGGCTGGATTGACCACTTCGATCGTGCCTTCGCCAAGAGATTTGACCCATTGGCCGCCGATGTACAACTCCTCGCGCGTGTGCATGCCCGTTCGACTGCGTGGCGTCTTATGAGATTCATGTAATTCAATAACTGAGATGGCCTCAGGAATATATGACTGGACGACTCATCGTGATGCGTCACGCCAAGAGCAGTAGTGACTACTACGGCCTCCCCGATCACGACAGGCCTCTGAACGCTCAAGGTCAGAGAGATGCTTGTCTCGTAGGTGATGCTCTGGCCGGACGTGGGTGGCTGCCGCAGCTGGTGCTGGTGAGTAGTTCCACACGCACTTTGGAGACTCTGGAGGGAATGGCTCATCATATGGAAGGTGTGAAGACAGAGATAAGGCCTGAAATCTACCATGCTGGAATAAGCACACTGCTGACCCAGTTAGAAGAAATGCTGGGCGAAGGCACAACGATGATTCTCGGGCACAATCCCGGTTCGGAGGTGCTGATTAACCACCTTACTGGAGAGTGGCACACGATGCCTCCGGCGACGGCTGCGTTACTAGTCAAGTCAGGGGAAGACTGGTTGATTGAGGACATAATACGCCCTAGGGAACTAGACTAGAGGCACTCAACCAGCAGGATGCTGACGACTTCCATCCCTTCACCACTCGGTATCTGATTTCCGCAAGGAAATCGCGAAGACTATGATGCCGACAATCAGCAAGAGGCCCACGGCCACAAACACGAGGGTCGTCGAGTTGTCGCTGAACCAGTTACCTCCCCCTCCTACGCCCAGCTTCTCAAGTTCGAGGATGTGAGGCTGTTCGATGGTCGGCGTAGTGGACAGGTAGGTGTCTGTAGCTCGTATCTGGATGGTGATGTTACCCTCGGGCAGGCTCGCCCTGGCATCGAACTGCAAAGTGTAGACTCCGTCGCCCGGTACTCGGTCTCCACCAGTGCCGTCGTCGACCATCAACAGCCAGACTTCGGAGCTACCAATCGGAGCCAGCCTGCCTATCTTAGCCTGCACTGACGAGATTCCGTCCGGGTCATCGATACTTGCCTCAAGAGAATGAGGGATGGGGTCGCCACTGTAGGGGACGTAAATCTTCTCAGTCGTCTCTCCGGATCTGAGCAAGCTGATTGAGGTGACCGATGGTGCCTCGTTCTCGATGGTCAGCATCGGTGCATCCACTGGGAAGCCGCCGAAGTGGGTATGAATGGCCATCACGGTCTCGCCGTCGCCGTCCGTGATTCTGACTGGGATGGAACGTTCACCGGGAGAAATCCCATCTGGTACCACGAAATTTCCACTCCATACTCCGTCGGACTCCGAGAGCGCGCTGAGCGTGCCGCCTGCACTCAGCAAATCGATGCCGACTGAGTCGATGCCATGCCCGTCCAGCGCGGTGACACTGACATCAACTGTCTCGCCGCGCCTGACGGTATCGGGCATGAAGTCTAGTGAAATCATCCTCGGCGCGGCATTGATGATCTCGATGGATGTCTGCTCCTCGACTGAGACCCAGAAGTCCTCAATGACTACTGATGCGTCCATCATTCCGTGGTTGAGGCCATCGTAGGTAATCAATGCAGTCCAGATGTCATCGTGGATGGTGCGGTCGCCCTGTAGACCGGAGTCAGAAAGTTCGACCGTGCCAAGTCCTAACTCCGACAAGTCGATGGTGACAACTGTGACATCTGTATCGAAGTCATAGACTAGGACCTCTAAGTGGGCTGAGTCACCCTCGGTCAGCAGCCTGCCCTCACGGAAGCCTACCGAGACCAGAGAGGGAGGAGTGTTCTCTTCCTCGGAAACTACTGAGGGTGACAGTACCCTGTCAATGAATTGGTGCTCGACGAAGACAACGCTCTCGCCCGAGTCATTCTGGCCAATTTCGATCTCCACCCACCGATGAACCTCATTGAGCAGACCTGCGAGGGGTCCCTCATTGACGATGCCACCTGAGGCGTAACTGTTCTCGCCATAGTCACCGAGCCACTCGGCGACTTCAACTAGGTGGCCGTCCATCTCTCCCTCGACAATGGCCGTCACCTCAATGCTCAGTATCATCGCGTCGTTACCGACCAGTGAGAAGCGGTCGCCAGCGACGACGATCTCGGGAGCAGCGCCGGTCTCTCTGGAGATGTGGTTCTCGAACACGACCTCGGGCTCTGGGGCATCGGCCTGCACGATAATCGGCGAGACCTCCGGATACTCGTTGGTGACCGTGCCGTTGTCCTCGATGTACTGATAGCGGATGGTGCGGTTTTCCCAATCGGTCTGCGGGACAATGAACTCGTAAGTCAGGTTGTGCTCGGCCTCCCATTCCTCAGTGATTGGTCCAATCGGTGTAGCAGAGACGTTGAGCCAGAACTCGTTCTCGATCTTATCGACCTCGAACATCGCCCCGGTCGCGTTCTCTTGCGAGCCTGAATCGACTATTCTCCTGATGAAGCCGAAACTGCCCTCAGCGTCGCCGTCATAGGTGCCGTCAATCCGTATGGTCTCCGCCACGTTCTCACCGCCCTGAGTTTCGATGTGGATGATCGGGATGGTGCCATTGACCTCAACCTCAAAGAACTCGTCCTCGATAACGAAGCCAAATTCACCCTCTCCAAGTATCAGGAAGTGCTGCTGTTCCCTCGTACCGTCCTCCCAGCGCTCCAGTAACCTGAACTCGTTGAGATCGAATGAGAACGAGTCGCGCCCTCCGTCATTCAGACGCAGGGTGGCGTTGGCCTCTAACTGCAGGTGCTGTAGCCGTCTGCGGTCGTCCTCATCCCAAGTCTCGTAGTAGAACGATGACAACTGACCGAAACCTCCGCTGCTGCTGTTGTTATCGCCACCGCCGAAGGAGAGCCATCCTGTGCCATCAATGAGGAAGCGTTCGGTGAGTTTACCTTCGTCCCATGAGCGTAGGACGTAAACGTCGTTGACCTGGACATCGACTGAGAAACCACTGCTCTCACCATCCTCGCCCTCCTCGGTGGTGTTAATGAAGAGCGAACCATTGCCGCTCATCTCGAAGTCTTGACGGAGCAACTCGACACCATCGTAGGTCTCGTTCATCCAGATTCGATTGAGATTAAGCTCAAGGACTAGGCCCTCGGTGCCGTTCATCGAATTCATAGTCAGAGTACCGTTACCCAGTTCGTTAGACTCAAGAATGCTGCCAGTCCTCTTCTGCCAGCCTCGACCTCTGAAGTCGATTTCATTGCCTTGCTCAGCACCCTCCATTGACCAAGTCGTTTCGCGGGTTATCTCGTGATCGGCCATGGGTTGATTCCAGTTAGTGATGGCGAGGACCCTAGAACAGGACGCCTCGTCAGTAACGACAGAGATTGAAATCGAGTCGCCGAACTCGGGCTCGGTAGAGAGAGTGATGTCGACCTCTCCTCCTGCACTCAGCACCGTGGTGTTGGAGGTGTCAGCTATCTGCTCACCTTCCCTGTGATGCTGAACCTCGACGCTGGGGACGCTCGGCGAACTGCCGTTGATGAACGGTGGGTCGAAGACTACGAGGTAGCGATGCAGAACGTCGTAGGTCATGTTCCATCCACCGTCCCAGTGGCCCTCGACGTCCCAGTCGACCAGTACTGTGCAGGTCGTCGGCTCGTCTCCCTCTCCAACTACCATCGCAGCAGGGATGCTAAGCAAGAGGACGGTTAGCACTGCAAGGGCCGTTCTCACGCGGGGCACGGAACGTGCCTCGACCTTCAAGATATGAACCAATGGGGGTGTTGTTACTCAGAACAGAGGCTCTTCGTAGTCATCATCCTCTCCAGAACGCTCGCGCCACAGAGACACTGGGACGTCTTCGTAGATTCCAGCATATGGGTCCTCTTCCACGGTGGAGGTATCGTTCATCTCCCACATGAGAGCCAGTTCCTCAGCGTTGGACTTGAACTTCCAGTAGTGGATTCTCCACTCCCTGCCGTCCCACAGCGTTGTCTCCTCTGACTCAGTGGTCAGAAGGTCGTAGTCCTGCAATTGGTAGAACAGGTTACGATCAGTTGGTTCTAGGGCATTGTCAATGATGCGGTTCGAGAAACCGAAGAACCCCAGCGCGTGCTCTGCTATCGACTCAGCCACAACGGTCTCCATGTCAATGTCGACCTTGTGGCGTATGGCCTGTGTGAGTTGTGCTAGCGTTAGACCCATCGCATACGCCTCCGGTGGCCTAATATGGAAGGCCGCGCTATTTCAACAGTCCTTAGCGCAGCCTCGTTTTTCGCCATTCTGCCCTCCGAAGTGGTTAATCTGCTCGCTACTTTCGCAGTGTCATGGAAGGCTCCAGTAGACCGAGATTTCTAGGGTTAGAGGAGTCCGACTCAGGCCCTTGGGACGTGGTGGTCCTGCCAGTGCCGTACGAGATGACGACAAGTTGGGGCGAGGGCACCGAGAAGGGGCCCGAAGCTTGCATAAAAGCGAGTTCCCAAGTCGAGCTCTACGATCCGATACTTCCCTATGACCTGCCGTGCGGACTCAATATCCACACCGCTGTGGCCTGGGGCTCAGAAGCCGGCACCCTGCTCGAGCAGTTGGATTCGATCCGCGACTACGCTGCAAAATGGCTCGACGGAGCTCAGTTCCCAGTCTTCCTCGGAGGTGAGCACGGCATCCTGCCTCCACTGATGCAAGCCGCCGCCGAGCATCCTGAGATAGAAGGCGACCTAGGTCGTCTGACACTAGTACAGATCGATGCCCACGCCGACCTGAGAGACGAGTTAGGAGGAGAGCGTTTCTCGCACGGCACCGCTGTGCGCCGGGCTCTCGATGCGGGTGTTGGAAGAGTAGTACAGATTGGCACGCGGGCGTTGTCCCGCGAGGAGGCAGCCTTCGCCGAAGCCGACGAGCGGGTGGAGACCTGGTTCGCCCGCGACTTCATGGGAGTTTGCGACGGTCAGGCCGGATGGGCTAGGCTGACTGAGAGAGTCGGTGAACTTGAAGGTCCAGTATGGCTCACCTTCGATGTCGACGGGTTGGATAGTTCGCAGGTCCCATCAACAGGTACGCCTGTGCCAGGAGGGTTGTACCACTGGGCCGCAGTCGAGCTCATCGAGTGCCTGTTCCTAGCACCGGGAACCAATGTCATTGGAGCCGATGTCAACGAAATCGTTCCAGGTCAGAATGATTCGGTCACCCAGTTCAACGCGGCCCTGATTGCTACAAAGATAGTAGCTAGCCACACTGCAACACGCCTGAATCAGAAGGATTGAACGGGCTTCGCCCGCTCCGATTGTCATGAGGGGCACGTCTGCACTGGCGCTTGTCGTCGTTCTGCTCGTTGCTGGAGCCGCTCCAGTAGCAACAGCCCAGCAACCCGACTTCACCCAAGAGCACTGGTACCACTCCTATGCGACACTCACAATCGATGTCCAGGCCTGGGAGGATGACTACCCTGAGGTCGTCCGTCTGGTCAGTGCGGGCACGACCCTGTACGGTAGGCAGCAGTGGGTTGTGCAAATCTCCGACTGGTCCGTCGAAAACAAGAGTGACGGCTCGCCCAAGGAGAAAGTGTACATCGACGGTGGCCACCACGGTAACGAGCACCTCGGGACAGAACTCGCTTTCCTTACCGCCAAGTTCTACATCGAAGGCTGGGGTGAAAGTGATCCTGAGGCCATCGAGGTGCTGCAGAGCACCGAGTTACACATCATGATTCTACTCAATGCGGATGGCAATGATGCCGACTCGCGGTGGAATATGAACCAAGTCGATCTGAATCGAAACTACGACCATCACTGGACCACCGACGAGACGGCAAGTGGTGACGGTCCTTTCAGCGAGCCCGAAACCAGTAACAATGCTGCCTACATGCACGAGTGGGTTACTGAGGCCGACCTCTATGTCACCATGCATACCGGGACGTGGATTCTCGCCTATCCGTGGGGCTTCACTCCCAACATGCCCTCGGACTACGAACTCTTTGAGTTCATCCGCGACGACATCCACGAGAATATCGACGGAGAGTTGCCAATCCGCAACGCCAACGCCGGCATCTATCCTACTCACGGCACCAGCCGCGACTACGGTTACGGAGTGATGGGGTATCCGTGCTTCACCTTCGAGACTGACGACGAGCAGTTCCTGCTCGGCAGCCTCCAGGAAGTCAGCGACCGGTTAGCACTTGAGCTCGAGGTGATGCGCTACTTAATCTCAAATGTCTGGTACTGGCGCGCTCGACTCAGTGTCGATTCGCTGGAGTTCGATGGCAATTTCGTAGATCTGAGCGTGAGCAATCTAGGACGAGCTAGTACAGCAAATGCCACCCTTCACTACATCGATGGGGCGGGCGAAGTGCAGTGGCACTCAGGAAACTTCAGCGTCAACGCTAGCAACCACACCAAGGCTAATCTCGATGCGAGCGGGCTGAGCATGGTGGACGGAGGCTACTTCGAGATACACTACCAAAAGCGTGTGATTGACGCTGCCCTATGGGTCAACGAGCCAATCAACGACAGCATGGTGAAGCTACAGGGGGAGGATTCAGGATGGCTGCTACCTGCTCCCTCAACACTCCTAGTAATCATCTCCATCGCACTTGCAGCGATAAACAGCCGAAATCGCAAGTTCGAGCAATAATTACATATTTTCTTTTTAGAAATGGTCTTGAAACTTCATCTTTCAAAAGCAATTCTTTGTATATCACTACCGAATCGGAGACTTTGGCGATATTCATGGAATGGAACGACAGCGAATTCGAAGAAGTCGGAAAACAACTGCTACTACCTCTCTTTGAGGGCGTCAGTAAGGCTCCAAACAACGCCCTTTCGGGGCTGAGTCGGAGTCAGCGAAGCCTAGTCAGGGAGGCGATAGCCTCTGACGACTTCAAAGGAAAGAAGGGTCAGCGAATGGCGGTCTGGACCCCCGGGTGCAGGGTGCTACTGGCAGGCATGGGAAAGAAGACTGAGTTCGGGCACAGGAGGGCCCGGAACATCGGTGCCCGCGTTATGGCTGCTCTCTCTAAGAAGAATGGGCTAGCACTGACTGTACGCTTCACCTCAGGTTGGTCAAGCGAGCGCATGCTCGACTTCGCTGAGGGCATGATGCTGCGCGACTACGAGTTCCTCGAGCACCAGGGGGTCGATGACGAGCATGTCACCGAGCCGTGGTCGACTGACTTTCAAGCCAGCGCACGCCACCAAGATGCGCTCGCAGACGGACTCTCCAGAATACACTCGGTTGTAGGCGGGGTCCATCTCGCTCGCGACCTCGGCAACGAGCCAGCAAACGTGCTGTACCCGATGGAATACGCCCGCAGGGCTGTCGAGTGGGCAGAGAACAAAGACAACGTCGTAGTCGAGGTCTACGACTGGGACAAGTTACGTGAGCTCGGTATGGGTGGCCTGATCAACGTAGGCAAGGGCAGTGACAGGAAGCCTTGCATGGTGCTGTTCACACTCAATCCTGATGCCGACGATGATGTCCAGAGACCCTGCATAGTTGGAAAGGGAATCACCTTCGACACTGGTGGAATCTCAATCAAGCCCTCAAGCGGAATGTGGGACATGAAGTACGACATGTGTGGGGCAGCCACAGTGTTCGGCCTCATGGAGGCCTTGCACGCGACTGGTTACGAGCGTCGTGTGAACGGACTGGCCTGCCTAGCTGAGAACATGCCCGGGTCGGGAGCATACCGCCCCGGTGACGTGTTCAAGACGTACTCAGGGAAGACCATTGAGGTGTTCAGCACTGACGCCGAGGGGCGCAACGTACTCGCTGATGGGCTATGGAAGGCTGGCGAATTCGACCCAGAGTACATCGTCGACCTTGCGACCCTGACAGGTGCTATCGTAGTCGCACTGGGCAACCAGATTACAGGCATGTGGGCAAACGACGAGGGCATCGGAAAGCGTGTCAGGAAGGCTGCCAATAGGTCGGGGGAGTCAGTCTGGAAAATGCCACTGAATGCCCAGTTTAGGAAATACATGACTGACTCAGCGTTCGCCGATATACGCAACGGCTCGATTGGAGGTAGCGCCGGCTCGGCGAACACCGCGGCCTCGTTCCTCGAGTACTTCGTGCCGCACCGTGACTATGATGAGGACGCAGATAAGATTCCTTGGGTGCACCTCGACATCGCCGGGACCGCTTGGGGCCCGGGTTCTAAGGCTCGCTCCGAGGGTGCAAATCCGCTATTCGAATTCGGAGTTTCAGGAGTCCATGTAAGGACCCTGCACCGGCTCATCACAGATGACTGAGTCACTCGTCTTCGTCGTCCGAATCAACGACCTCAAAGTCGGCCTCAACGATATCTTCGTCGCTTTCCCCGTCCTGCTGTTCGGACATCTCGGCGGCGGCGGCCTCGTACAGCTTGGTTGAGATACCATGCATCTCCTGCTCGAGTTCACTAATCTTGGTTTGAACAGCAGCCTCGTCGAGATCCTCGACATCTATGGCAGTCTCACCGTCCTCCTTGGTTATCAGCGCCCTCAATTCATCGAGCTTAGAGTGGACTGGTTCGGCGTCGAGATCGCTGACTTTCTCAGCAGCGTCCTCGAGCATCCGCTTGGTCTGGTAGGCAATACTGTCGGCCGAGTTGATGAGCTCAATGCCAACCCTTCGCCGCTTATCCTGCTTGGCGAACTTCTCCGCATCAGCGACCTTCTGCTTGATATCGTCTTCAGACAAAGAGGTCTGACTCTCGATCTTTATTGACTGCTCTGTACCCGTTCCTAGGTCTTTGGCGGAGACATCGACAATGCCATTGGCGTCTATGTCGAAGGTAACCTCGATCTGGGGGATACCACGTGGTGCCGATGGGATGCCCATCAAATGGAAGCGCCCGAGAGTAGTGTTGTCCTTGGCGAACTCGCGCTCACCCTGTAGCACATGGACCTCTACTGCTGGCTGATTATCAGCAGCGGTGGAGAAGGTCTCTGAGCGACGTGTCGGAATCGTAGTATTGCGCTCAATCATCGTAGTCATTACACCACCAAGTGTCTCGATTCCAAGAGTCAATGGAGTGACATCCAGAAGTAGGACATCTGTGACTCCCTCGTCGCCGACTATGATGCCAGCTTGGAGTGCGGCTCCCACAGCGACAGCCTCGTCGGGATTGATGCCTTTGAACGGAGGTTTACCAGTCTCTTTCTCGATGGCTTCCTGCACCGCAGGAATGCGAGTACAGCCACCGACTAGGAGGATTTTATCGATGTCGCCGGCCTTGACGCCGGCGTCCTTCATGGCTCGGCGCGTCGGCTTCATCGTCATCTTGATCAGGTCTGCGGTGAGGTCGTCAAACTTAGCCCGTGAAAGGGTCATATCCAGGTGCTCCGGCTGACCGTCCCTCATGGTGATGAAAGGTAAGTTGACCTGCGTCGAATTAGTTCCTGAGAGTTCTATCTTGGCCTTCTCTGCCGCTTCTCGCAGCCGACTCATTGCCTGCATATCCTTCGAGAGGTCGATTCCTGAGGACTTCTTGTATTCTGAGACGATCCAGTCTATCACCACTTCGTCGAAGTCGTCCCCTCCCAGTCTGTTGTCACCGCTGGTCGCCTTGACCTCAATCTGGGGCTGTCCATCGACTTGGTAGATCTCGAGGATGGATACGTCGAAGGTACCGCCTCCGAGGTCAAACACAAGGATGGTCTGGTCCTCCTCCTTGTCGACGCCATAGGCGAGTGCCGCCGCAGTAGGCTCGTTGATGATTCTTAGTACCTCGAGACCGGCGATTCTACCAGCGTCTTGAGTGGCCTTCCTCTGTGCGTCAGTGAAGTACGCCGGACAGGTGATAACTGCCTGCTTCACTTCCCTGCCTAGGTACTCCTCAGCATCGGACTTCAACTTCTGAAGCACGAATGCGGAGACCTCCTGAGGTGTGTATTCGTCATCATCGATTTTCTTGCTCCAATCAGTCCCCATCTCTCTCTTGACGGAGAGTATGGTCCTGTCGGAGTTGGTAACTGCTTGGCGCTTCGCGGTGATGCCAACCAGCCGCTCGCCATCCTTGGCGAAGGCCACAACGCTGGGAGTGGTGCGGGAGCCCTCCGAGTTCGGAATCACCACCGCTTGTCCGCCCTCAAGGGTAGCAACGCAGCTGTTAGTTGTTCCAAGGTCAATTCCGATTACTGGTTCGCTCATTCTCAATTCCTCCAATGATTCCGTTCGGCTCTATGCCAAATCGAATGTAATGTCTAGGATGCCGTTGTTCAGTTGCCACTCGCGAATCTGATTCGCTGCATCTGGGAGTATGAAGCGCTTGAGAGGCCGTGTTTGGGTTCGCCTCATCAGTTGCAGCACCTCGCCGCCGCTACTGAGTACAAGTTCGATGTCCTCGGACCTGACGTCGAGGATCCTAGAGATATCTATGGTGACGGCCATCGTGCTGCCATGCACATAGACATCCTCGTCGGGCAGATCTGAGACCTCGTGCTCCTCGTGCTCCTCTACCTCTGCCTCCACCTGCTCGACTGAACCCTCTACCTCGATATTGACGCCCATCTTCTTGAACAGGTCTGAGAATCCCCCAGGGCTGTTCATCATCGAATCCATCATCCGACGTAGTTCTTCGGAATCAGTGTTGGATTCAACCTTGAATTGTGAGTGAGAGATCTTGGTAGGGTCAATGCCCATCTGCTCAAACTGATCCATGACCTTCTTCATCATCTCCTCAAGCGCCTTGACGTCGATGGGCATCCCCATCTGCTCGAACATCCTCGCCATCTCAGCAAACATGTCGTCAGCCCACTCATCACGCTCGCTGTCAGCCATTGATACCACTACTCAACCTGAGGTTGTATAGTACGATAGTGCTGCCGTATATGAACCGCACGGTTACGCATGCACGAGAATCAGTCTATGTCGTGCCGAACGGACGGGTTCAAAGCAAGACTGTCATTCGGCAACTCAGCATGGTCGGGTCAGAGCATGATGTGGCCCTAGAGGACACCGACCGCCTGCACGGGCGCTCAGCTCTGGTCGACAACGTCAAGGCCGCATCTGCGCTTGCAGAAGCGGTCCGTTCGACGCTCGGTCCACACGGTCTGGACAAGATGCTGGTGGAGGACGGTGGTTCGACAACGATAACCAACGATGGCGTCACCGTGCTGGAGACTGCCAAGGTGGAGCATCCTACGGCTCGACTGCTGATATCAACCTCGTCGGCTCAGGACCGTGCTGCTCGCGATGGCACTACGACCACGGTAATCCTGACCTCCGAGTTACTACAGAACGCGCTTGAGCTGGTTCGCTCCGGTGTGCACCCGTCAATTATCATGAACGGGTATCAGATTGCTCTGGCAGAGGCGCTCGATGAGATGGAGCGGATCTCACGTATTCCCAAGAATGATTTCGAGATGCGTGCGGCTGTAGCCACTTCGATTTCCGGGAAGGTCGACTCAGTTGTCAGCCGACACCTGACGGATCTGGCTATCGAGGCCGCTGAGGCACTCGCCGGTGAAAACGGTGGCCAAGATCTCGAGAGGCTACGGGTGAAACGTCTACTAATCAAGGACGGTGGTGTGTTGGACTCTGAGATCGTACACGGCCTCGTTCTACCTAAATCTAGGATGGACGTGGCATCAGTGGCCAAAACCGACGGAGGTCGGATAGCCATCATCGATGGAGGTATGGAGAATCCCAAACTCGATTTTGAGGCCTCAATCGAAGTCACCAGTACGGAGGTATTGAGAGGATTTCACGAGCGGGCTAGGGAGCGCATGCGTGAGCAGGTCGATCTTCTGGTCTCACTCGGTGTCGACCTTCTAATTGTCCGCGACGGTATTGCCGAAGACGCTACTACCATGCTGACCGACGCCGGTATCACGGCGTATCGGCGTTACGATCGCGATGACCTTGAGAGATTGGCAAGAATCACCGGCTCTGTGATGGTCCGCGACTCCAAGAGGGTCAAAGACAAGGACATCGGCACTTACAGTTCCCGCTCGGAGCGTTCCTACTCTGGAGTCAAGCACACTCACATCGAAGGTTCCGAAGGCGGAGCAGTTACGGTTCTGATACGGGGCTCCTCTCCTTCTGTCAGAGAAGAGGTCGAGCGTACCTTTGACGACGCCCTAGGGGTTGCTCACAGGCTCTCAACCGACTCGCGCATGCTACCTGGAGGAGGGGCGACTCAGACACACTTAGCTCGGCATCTGCGAGCTTTCGCTCCAAGTCAGGCCGGTCGTGAACAGTTAGCCATAGAGGCTTTCGCGGCCGCTCTCGAGATTGTGCCTAGAACTCTCGCCGAGAACTCCGGGCTCGACCCAATAGATGAGATTCTCGAGTTGTCTGCAGCCCAGACTGAATCCGCCGAGGAAGGTGCGTGGATAGGGATGGATGTGGCATCAGGGAACAAGGTGAGAATGGATAAGGTCGGAGTGTTCGACCTGCTGTTTGTCGCTCACCATGCTCTTGCGGGAGCCACCGAGGCTGCCAACAGCGTGCTGAGGATTGATGATGTGCTCTGGGCCAAGCAAGACGCTCAGACTCCTGACTGGCAGAGTGAGATGGAGAATCAGGACTGATCATTCAGCCTGTCCAACATCTCGTTGACCATCCGGCCCAAGTCGTATTCAGCTTTCCAGCCCCAATCCTCACGAGCGGTCGAATCGTCAACATCATCGGGCCAGGAGTCGGCGTACTGTTGGCGCTCGTCGGGCTTGAACTCGCAGGTGAAGCCATCCACTCTATCCGATATCGCATTAGCCAGATCTCCAGCGGTGAAAGACATCCCAGAGAGGTTGTATCCGCCCCTGGACGGTCCAATAGAGTCAGTGGGGGCCTCCATCAGTTCCATCGTACCCCTGATGGCATCGTCGATGTACATCATGGGAAGTCTAGTATCGGGGCCAACGAAGCAGTCGTAATGCCTCTCATTGAGTGCGGCATGGAAGATCTCTACTGCATAATCGGTAGTTCCCCCTCCAGGTGGTGATTTCCAAGAAATCAAACCTGGGTACCGAATCCCTCGGGCGTCCACGCCGTACTGCTTCCAGTAGTTCAGTGCCATCACCTCCCCAGTGACTTTGGTCATGCCGTAGGTGGTGGTAGGGTTGAGTGGCGTCACTTGCGGAGCGGTTCTTGGGGCATCGGGGCCGAAGACCGCTATCGAAGACGGTGAGAATACTCTCAGGCCGTATTCCTTGGCGGTCTCCAACACGGTGATGGTACCGCCGACGTTGACCCTCTGGCACAGTTCAGGTTTCTCCTCTCCGGTGGCCGAAAGAATCGCAGCGAGGTGGTATATCTCACCGACTTCCTCCTCCCTTACCACCGAGTCCATGCCATCCCCGTCTAGTACGCTGAGTAGTCGGAACGGACCGCCCTCAAGCAATGGATGCCCGGGCACCTCGCGAACATCCGAGGCGATTACCGAGTCACTACCGTGCCGATCCCTCAAGGCCCCGACCAGGTCAGTTCCGATTTGCCCCAGAGCACCGGTTACCAGAATTCTGTCTCCGGGAGGTTCGACCATGCACTCCGGTTATTCAGACGATACTTGAACATGGAGTAGTTCGGGTCACCGAGTCGCGTAGCCAACCTTGATATGAGAGGCTCAACGGCTTCAAACCCCGTTGATTGCATGAAATATGTCGTAGTCACGGGGGGTGTGCTGTCAGGACTCGGTAAGGGAGTCACTGCGAGCAGCATAGGCGTCCTGCTCAAATCCGCTGGACTGCGCGTCACTTCGGTGAAGATAGATCCCTATCTCAATGTCGATGCTGGGACCATGAGTCCGTTCGAGCACGGAGAGGTCTTCGTGCTCGATGACGGGGGAGAAGTCGACTTAGACCTAGGTAACTACGAGAGATTCCTAGACATAGCTCTGACAAAGGACAACAACATCACCACAGGTAAGGTGTACGCCACAGTAGTCGAGCGCGAACGGAGGGGAGACTATCTCGGCAAGACCGTACAGGTCATCCCCCACATCACCGATGAGATTCAGGAGTGGATTGAAAGGGTCGCGCACCAGTCTAGTGATGGTAACAACGGTACTCCCGACGCCTGTGTGATAGAGTTGGGGGGGACCGTTGGTGACATCGAAAGTGCTCCTTTCATCGAGGCTCTCAGGCAGTTCCAGTTCAGAGTTGGCAGGGATAACATCTGCTTTGTCCATGTCAGTCTGGTCCCTGTGATGGGGCCGGTCGGCGAACAGAAAACCAAACCGACTCAGCACACCGTGAAGGAATTGCGCGGGCTGGGAATCATCCCCGACATACTCGTTTGCAGATCGGCAAACCCACTGCACGATGATACGCGTTCGAAACTTGCCGCATTCTGCCATGTCTCAAAGGAGGCAGTGGTGTCCGCTCATGACTCCTCGAACATTTACCGAGTTCCTCTCATGTTTGAGGAACAGGGTGTCAGTGAAGTATTAGCCGAGCGTTTCGGCTTCGAGCTAGTCGCAGAACGTCCTCTGCTCGTTGAGTGGAAGGCGATGGCAGACCGCGTTGACAACGTCGAAGAGGAGATTCACATCGCTATGGTGGGGAAGTACACCGGCCTGTCGGACTCGTACCTGAGCGTCATCAAGGCCCTGCAGCACTCTTCCTATGCAGTCAATCGAAAGCTCGTCATCGACTGGATAGAATCAGCCGACCTAGATGATGCGACTGCTGCCTCCGACTCCGAGGCCCACGCGAAAGCATGGGAACTCCTCAGGGGTGCAGACGGCATTCTTGTCCCTGGAGGGTTCGGAGGCAGAGGGATAGAAGGCAAGATCAAGGCAGCTGAGTTCGCGAGGAAGAACTTGGTACCGTACCTCGGAGTTTGCCTAGGTCTACAGGTAGCTACCATCGAGTTCTGCCGCAACGTCCTCGGGATGGAAGGGGCGAATTCGACAGAGTTTGACGAAGACACCCCTCACCCGGCTGTAGTCTTCATGCCGGAGATTTCCAAGACCCATATGGGAGGCACCATGCGTCTGGGGACAAAACCCACTCCGTTCCTTGTCGATGATTGCAAGATGCGTCGGCTGTATGGCGGCGCCGATCATGTAGATGAGCGCCACCGCCACCGTTACGAGGTCAATCCCGAACTAATCGAACAGATTGAAAGTGCCGGCCTAAGATATGTGGGCAAGGACGAGACTGGGCAGCGTTGCGAGATAATGGAGCTCGATGACCATCCCTATTTCGTCGGGACTCAGTACCATCCCGAGTTCAAATCGCGCCCGGGCAGACCCAGTCCGCCTTTCCTCGGCCTAATGAAGGCAGCATGTGGGCTGGAGATTTAGTCAACCGACACCGGCAAGACTCTGGTAGTCCTGTAACCCTGTAGGACCTTCATGTAGCGCTTGGC
>DAGM01000013.1:31351-33303 GCA_002495735.1 Euryarchaeota archaeon UBA54 | reverse complement strand
AAGGCGGAATGGGACAGGTCGAATGGAGAATGGGATGCGTTGGTGGAATACATGGACGACATGATGGGGGTGATGGAGTTCTCGGCCGTACATAGCGGCTTGCTGGCCCTCATGGGGCTGTTCTGCATTCCAGTGCTATGGAGGGGTGACAGAGAACTTGGGATCAAACTAGTAGGGGCTTGGGTAGGGGTCAACTTCCTAGGAGGCATGGGCATGATGTGGATGATGTCGAGGATTGGTTTCATGCCCGGATTTGATTATGGCCCTGAGGCGGAGGCGGTGGATCTTGAGTTCTTTGAAACGTTGAGTTTGATTGCCGGATGGGGACAAATACTACTCTGCAACGCTTTATTGCTCGGAATCCTGGTTCTCGTGGCGAACAAATCCAAGCCTAGTACATCCTTCGACATACCCTCTGGATTCCGTCCTAACTAGCCGCCCCAATCTTGAATATCTACCATTCTGTGGTAGGAACATGGAACAGACGGTCCAAGGCATACTAGTAGTGAATACGGAAACGATTCCGGGCATGATGATTACCGAAACTCTCGGGGTTGTCAGCGGCTCGACAGTGAGGGCCAAGCATCTAGGAAAGGATATTTTTGCAGGCCTCAAGAACATAGTTGGCGGAGAACTGTCACAGTATACGGAGCTTCTCCAGGAGTCCCGTGAGGAGGCTGTCGGAAGAATGGTCGCAGATGCGATGTCGCGAGGAGCCAATGCGGTTGTGAATGTCAGATTCGCTACTTCGGCAATCACTGCAGGTGCTGCAGAACTGTTTGCCTACGGTACAGCGGTTAAGGCCGAGTAATCAGGGGTTTTTCGATGGTAGAAGTAGGTGGCTTGCTGGTACTAGGAATAAGCTTAGTAGTACTCCTTCCCTTCTTACTTCTTGCTCTAATCGGAATGTTGTGGACGGTAGCCTATCCACTGATGCTCTGTTGGGCTGTCCTCTTCAGCGGCAAGAAACTGGATCAGCAGATTGTCAACACTGCATCTAGAGAGGCCTCGCTAAGAGAGTCACTCGGTCGCGACCCCCTCACGACCATTGACGGCGGATACCGCACCGACATCACCTCTTGCGGGGTGGTTTGGTCCGGAGTAGTCTTCGGACCCAGTCACTGGCACCTCCTAATAGGCTGGATTAACAATCTGACAGGGGGTTCGGTTGACATATTCCAGAAGGTCATCTCTGCAGGAAGGGCTGAGGCTATGCAGCGGTTGCGAGAGAAGGCTCTTGCTGAGGGATATGAAGATGTGATAAATGTCCGGATAGATACCTCCGATATGACTCCTCAAGGAGCGCGGAAGAGCATCAAGGCAGTAGAGGTCTTCGCTTACGGAACTGGTGTGAAGTACACCTAGGACTCGTTGTAGATTGGTGTCTCGTCTAGGTGCATGGCGAGATTGAACAGCCACCACGATATCAGGTCAAATGATTCCACGAGATTCTGGACACCGGTTCCGTTGTCAGTCACCATCATGTCGACCATTGTATCGAGAGTGTCGCACGGTCCGTGGTAGCAATCCGAGCCGCCAGTGAGCGAGCCAAAGTCCATCGAGACCACCCCGAGCTGGTCTGCTATCCTCTCGTAGTCGCTCCTCCCTCTCTGCGACTCGTGCACCGATATCGAGAGTCTATTCTGGTCGCTAGAGTCAACGTCCTTCATCGAGGCGTAGCCCTCGGTGTTGTAGATCTCCCTCCCTAAGCGCAGCGCCTCGGCGATGTCGTTGTTGTTCGAACCAACCCACTCAGCGAGTCTAACCATGGGCCACTGCTCGTTGATCTGATTGTCCGTCTCGGGAATGATGTCGACTACTAGGGTGTAGTAACCCGGCCAGTTAGTCCCGACTGCATCCGCATTGAGGTAGTTTGACAGGGTGACTCCTGACGGGATGTTCTCTATCCATCTGTCAACTCCATCGTAGCCGTTCTCCTCGTTGGACCAGAA
>DAGM01000013.1:16605-30967 GCA_002495735.1 Euryarchaeota archaeon UBA54 | reverse complement strand
GGCCACGCCAGCACCGTTGTCGTGTGCTCCGATGTGGGTTCCTCCTCCGGGTGGGCTTCCCGCCTCGGCGATGTCGAGATGGGCCCCCAGAACCAGCCATTCGTCGGGGAATGTTGTCCCCTCCTTGTAGCCGCAGACATTGACCGCGTAGGAAAAGTCAGAAATCCAGTAACGGTGAATCTGCGTGTCGTAGCCCATCACCTGAAGTTCGCTCTGCATGAAATTCGCAGCCCTCATGTACACCGGGTCGTGCAGGGTGAAAGGACCCCAGCGATCGTTGTAGCCTGAATCGGGATCAGCGAACAACTCTAACCACTCAAAGACGTTGAGGCCGTCGATTATACCGGTGCTGTGCAATGCTCCGTCCTCCACTGTGTACGCTGAATCGTTCTCCCTTGCCACAGGGTGCTCGATGTAGGCGTATGGTGACTGCTCGAACTCACTCGAGGAGAACCATTCCGTCCAACTCTGGTTGGTCGCTCGCAGCGGCCAGGTGTCTCTACCCAATTCTCCCAGTAGGAAGTGAGTTGAATTGAGATTTGATGGGGCCAGCATCTCTACGCTTGCAGTGCCAGCCCCATCGAAATCGAGCGTAGTCCCGTTCACGATGTATCCAGACTCCTCATCCATGACGAGGTATGGGACATGTACGCTCATCGAGCTTGATGCAGTGACCTCTACAGTCTGGAACTGCGCACCTATGAGTACCTCGGGAGAAATTGTCAGGTCGTCGGTCGAAATCAACTCGGCATCCCCCCCGGGGGAGAAGCATCCGGTTAAGCTGGTAGCAATAATGACGAGCGCGAGACACGCTGCGCGGACACGGGTCATCGATTCGGATTGGTGTTGGCTGTATATCAGTTCAGCCGAACAGGGCAGTTTCAAGACCGGACGACCCTACGCAGGTATCTCTGACACGGCCCCTCTAAGGGATGCGGAGTCGGAGGTGAGTGCATGCAGAGCCCCATTACGCGCATCGAACCGAAGATAGCCGCGCGTCTGTCTAAGCAGAAGTACCAGCTCGTCGGTGAGCACGGTGGCGTCAAGGTCTGCCACTGGACCAAGCAGAGCCTGATCGCCGACCGTTCTTGCTACAAGGGCACCTTCTACGGCATCGAGAGTCATGGCTGCATGCAGATGGCACCCAATGTGGATACCTGCAACCTCGCCTGCACATACTGTTGGAGGGAGCCACACTCAGACACACTGCACAAGATTGACGACGACCCGTACGAGCTGTTCCTAGAGTCGGTCCGCGGCCACCGCCGCCTCATCACTGGATTCGGCGGCAACCCGAAGGCTGACCCGGAGAAGTTTCGAGAGGCGCAGAATCCGAAGCACGTCGCCATCTCATTGAATGGCGAGCCCACTCTCTACTCTCGCCTAGGTGAATTCCTCGACATCTGCCACCAACACGGAGTCTCCACCTTCCTCGTGACCAACGGCAGCCTGCCCAAGGTCATCGAGAAGCTCGATCCACTGCCCACTCAACTTTACGTCAGCGTGGATGCCCCTAACAAGGAAATTTTTGACCGGCTGTGCAAGCCCAAGTTCGACCAAGCAGCATTCCACAAACTTGAGCAGACCCTCGAACTGCTGCCCAGCCTCGACACTCGCACGGTGTGCCGCCATACGCTCATCAAGGGCGAATCGCTAAGTCACCACGAGGATTATGCGCGCCTCGACAACATCGCCGACCCGGACTTCATCGAGGCAAAGGGGTACGTGTATGTCGGCAACAGCCGCAACAACCTGACCATCGAGAACATGCCGTATCACCAGGATATTCTCGACTTCTCCAACCGACTAGCTCCTCTTGTGGGTCGCGAGGTGCTCTCAGACCGCAAAGAGAGTCGCGTTGCTCTGATTGGCAAGGAGATGGTCCCGATTACCCTACCGGAGAAGGTGCGAGAACTACCCAAGGACCTCGGAATCGCCAAGCCACAGCGGTATATGTTGCCTCAGGCCTAAACCATCGGCCTACTTGAACCACATTCGGGACAACGCTGCTCCTCGCTGTCGCTGTAAATATGGAAGCATGCTGGACAAATTTCTGCCAGCGTTAATTTCGTCTTTCCTTCGACATCCAAGCGCTCGGAGTCGATTCGCTCTAAATTGAGTGAATCACGCGCGATATCAGGAAGTTCGAATCGTCCGGGCCCTCCTATCTTCGTCAGCACGTCCGGAGGCAAAGTGACTGTACCTGTATCATCTATGATGAGTTCGCGGCTACCTGATAGGTCAGCGATGTTCACATCGGTCCCGTGCTGAGCGACAAAGCGTCCATCCCTGAGTTCAAGCGAGCGTTCGCAAAAGGCGGCGACCTCTCTGTTGTGGGTGACTAGGAAGAAGGCGACGTCCTCCTCCTTGTGCAGGTTTTCGAATATCTCCAACACCTCCCTGCTAGTTATTGGGTCGAGAGCTCCAGTAGGCTCGTCAGCCAGAATCAACTTGGGATTCGTAATGAGAGCACGGGCTATCGCAACCCTTTGTTGCTCACCTCCTGAGAGCTCCTCAGGCATGCCTCGGGATCTATCTCCCATTCCAAGGCGGTCTAGGAGTGCCTGCGCCTTGGCCCTTGCAGTGACTGGTAAGACGCCTTGGTGTCGAAGAGGCTGGGCCACGTTATCTAGGGCGTTCATATGTGGTAGAAGGTTAGAGTCTTGGAAGATAAAAGAGACCGTTTTCTGTCGCAAATTCACGAGTTCTGTCCCAGTCAGTCTGGTCATTCTACTACCTGCCAACTCTACTCCGCCGGCTGAAGGCTTCATCAGACCCCCTAGGCACTTGAGTAGGGTGGATTTGCCTGATCCAGAGGGACCGATTACTGCCACGGCCTCTCCCTCATAGACGGTGACGTGGAGACCGCGGAGGGCGACTACATTTCCGTCTTCGGCCTTCGAATCGTAGACATGGTAGAGTCCGTCTGCCTTCAGAATCTCAACTCTTTCTTCCATTTTCTCACTCTCCCTTCAGTACCACGGCCAAATCGGCTTGCAGGGCTCTTCTAGTTGTGTATAGCAACGCTATCATGACAGCGATTAGAACTGAAACATTGACCAGAGCCAAATCTAGCCAGGGCCATACCAATTCTCTTGCTATCGGGGCGCTTTGACCCAAGAATATCTGGAAGATATAGCCGAATATTCCGAAGAAGCCGTTGAAGGCCTCTGCAATAGCGAGTCCAAGTATCACTCCAAGAGCCATGCTAACGGTGAGTATTGAGAGAATCTCGAACAGAACTAGTCGCATGACTTGATTGGGGCTGGCTCCAATGGCCTGCAGGATGGCCAACTCCCTCTTTCGCTGAGTCAGGACTAGGGATAGGAAGACGAAGGCGGAAGCGACGGATGCTAGCGAAGCCACAATGAATTGCAGACTCAGAAGGCCCGGTGTACCGAAGATTAGTCCTCCATTTCGTTCGTTTTCCCGATGAGCAGTGGACCAGTCAGAAGCCGCACTCACACCGTTTCCATTGACTACCTCGGCGCTGAGTGCTCTTAGGGCATCTGCACAGTCCTCGTTAGTCTGATCGCACAACTCGAAGAACCACCTGTTGGAGGCGTAGGAATCTGCAACGGTATCTCCGACGAGTGCCCTGTATGTTGACTCGCTAACCACTATGGCCTGATCTGCTTCAGAGGATGGAAGTCCGGGAACCCATTGATGACCCCCAATGTAAGAGATGTCTGCCTCGGTGACAGTGGATGTTACGACGAGACCGTCGGGACCGAAGCTGTAACTGTATTCTGTATACTCAATCGTGATTGCTAGTCCGGGATTAACCTCAGTCTCAGACGGGTTCAACCCGCCGGAATCGCCAGATGAGAGATCTAGCTGGGACCTAGCTTGGCTCCCGGCTGAGAATCCGCCGTTCTTCCAAGCATTCACTGCATTGTCTATGTCATCTTGAGGTACTGTCTGCGTGTCCCATATCAGCGTGTCTTCGTGCCCCTCGAAAAGCACCCAGGTACGTATCAGTGAACCTTCTCCCTTCTTATTTGTGAAAATGTCACCCACCGAAGTCATGGCGTCAATGTCGGTTATGTCGCTATCACCGACTCCCTGAATAGCCAACATAACCTCAGCTCTGGCCTGTTCCTCTGTGACTGGAGAGTCGAATTGGACCTGCATGTCAGCACCAGTCTGAGCAGAAGTAGTCCGCTGATCTACGATAGTTCCAGTATAGCCCTGAACGGCGGCTAAAGTGACGATTGACAGGGTGAGTAGCATAATCACAGCTAAGCGGTTTACTGATTCAGAAGAGCCGGATCCTCGGAGTCCTCTCCTGATGTCAGAGACCGCTGGAGACCATGACAGGAGCATGGTCAGAATATTTGGCCCGGCAGCACCAATTCTACCCAGTACTAGGGCGCCACCGATCCACAAGAAGAATGGGCCGAGCAGTAGGAGTAATGCGTTTAGTATGAAGTTGGATATGATACCATCAGAACCGAAAGAACCCCACCCTCCATTGGACTGAATCCAACTTTCTAGATATGCCAGCAGACCGATTCCGAATACAATCATATGAAGCCATGTCCTTGGCTCCCGCTTCTCTGAAACTTTTCTCACACCCTCATCAATCTCTATTCTGAGGAAGTCCCTAGTTCTCGATTTACCAAATAACAGTGAGACTCCAACGGTTAGTAAAACGATGAACAGGGTCTGCCAGAAGCTCAGAGTTGGATTGATATCAATTCCTCCAGACCTGAATGACATGAAGCCCACTGCGTCGAGTACTAGGGGCACAGACAGCAAGGCCAATGTGTACCCGGCAAACCAAGCAAACAGACTGGTTACAGCCAATTCGAGCATTATCATCCCGGTGAGTGTTCCCTCGGTTCCTCCAATGACACGGTGGATGGAGATTTCTCTCTTACGCTGCTCAAGCGATAGGACAAGTCCATAGATTAGAACGGAGAAGGATAGTATCACTATCGGTATCATCAGTATGTAGTCGAATACCTGGATGATTCCTAGGAAAATATTGAGGAAGGTGATGGTTCCGGATATTAGGTCGTTGTATTCAACAAGGATTCCCGCGCTGGTGTAGTTGCCTGCTTCGACTTCCTCTTTGAGTACATCAAGCCACTTGGTGGCATCTGCAGTAGATGTGGTGGGTAGTTGGTTCCTATCAACTGCCAGTCCAAGGTACCCGTGATCATTGTCCATCAGGATAAGTTTCTGCTCATCACTCAGAACCGCGTCGGAAACTATCACCGGATTGAACAGCAGAGTTGGGTTTCCAGCACCTCCTTCTTGATACACAGCTGCAACTGTAAGATTGTAGACGGTCATATTCACTCTGCAGTACTTATATCCCGACTCAGTGTTGAAATCCTCCTCTCCTTGGCAGTCCTCGAAATCCTCATTGATGTTCTGATACCCAAGGTAGCCAGTGACATAGGTGAAAGTAAGAGATGAAATTGTATCGTTGACTCCAACTCCAGCATTGCTAGCTACCTTTGAAGGCAGCACAATTGATCTGTTTGCAGCAGCGTCTTCAGCGCTGGTAGGCCAACTACCGTAGATAATTCGCGAATCCTGACCTCTCGTAGAATGCCTTTCTCCCAGTTCTCCGTCCCAAATGCCATCACCATAGAATCGGAGTGTCCTGTCATCATTTATCGGTGGCCCCGACTCGTATGCCTCTGGATAGTCCCAACTGACATTTGCCCAATCACCCGTCGGTCCCATGGCTGCAATTACATTGAGTGGCTGAGCGATGAAGAAGTCCTCATCGAAGAAACCGTCTACCCTAACTCCTTGACGTCCATAGACTAAGCCGCAATCCGAGAATTCCTCCATCTCTACGAACTCATCGCACATTGATTCCCAGAGCAAGGAGTCGTTAGTGCGTCCATCGACGTCATTTCCTGGATCGTTTGCGAAGTCTAGCTTAGCGTCAAAAATCTCCTCCTGTAGGGAGTACTGCAGGAATGCTTGTGACAGGCCGACTCCGTAAGCGAGAACCGTTGAGATAACCAAGGATGCTAGAAAGACGCCAGCGAAGACGGCCAGTACCCTCTCCCTACTGCGCCAAGAGCTTTTTGCGGCCATCACCAGATTGTCTGGTAGAGATATCAATCGATTCTTCATTCACCGACCCCCGAATATTCTCCCCACGCTGATCGGATGTCGGATGCTGCCGTAACACCATCCCGGAGCAACAGCATCCTATCGGCCATCGATGCCAACGTGGGGTCGTGAGTAACCATCAGGACTGATATTCCGTCCTCTTCGCAAAGTTGCTTGAACAGGTCGATAATCTCCTGGCCACTCTTAACATCGAGATTTCCTGTGGGCTCATCTGCGAGCAGAAGTGGCCGGGAACCTGCGATTGCCCTAGCAATAGCGACTCTCTGTCTCTGGCCACCAGACAGCTGGTCCGGGATGAATTCCATACGATCCGCTAGGCCGACCCTCTCGAGAGCATCTCTAGCCTGCTTCTCCGCTTGTGCAGAGGGGACTCCAGAAAGCTCCAATGCAAAAACGACGTTGTCCAATGCGTTTAGTCTGTCAATTAGGTGAAAATCTTGGAATATCCAGCCAACTCCTTTCCTTCGGACATCCACCACACGGCTGGGGCTTTTCGTGCCGTAGTTGAACTGATCCAGTGAGATTGAGCCAGAGTCGGCACCCAATAGTCCTCCAATAATGTTGAGCAGTGTAGATTTTCCACACCCAGAGGGGCCCATGAGAGCCACCAGTTCCCCGGGCTCGATTCCGAGATTGATTCCCTTTAGAACCTCTAGTCTACGTCTTCCAGAGCCGAAGCCTTTGTGCAAGTCTGCGACGCGAAGCACAGCCCTACGGGCTGAAAATAGCATATAAGCAGTTGTTGTCAACCACCTTGGGTTGCATCATAGTAAGCTTCAGCCATGGCTTGTCCTTGCGCCTCAGCACTCAAAGCATCCCTTACATGATCAACTAGAGAGTCATCTGAATTTCTAGGAACTCCACCTGCTCGCTTCCAAGCCGCGTGCACGCTCACAACCTTGTCTACCCATGCCATGACATCGGTCGCCGGCAGAAGGCATCGCCCCGGAATCACCTCGTTATGCGCAGGGAGATTGGCTGCGATGACAGGGCATCCGGCGGCCATCGCTTCTGCAGGTGGGTAGCCAAAGCCCTCTGAAATGCTCGGGAACAGTAAGGCCTCGGCATGCTGGAAGGCGGCCACAAGTTGCTCGTCATCCAACTCGACTTCGCTTCCGATGTGGAGCATGTGGATGTCACTGGCTACCTCTTCGGGAAGACTGGTCATTACCTCTCGAACGAAGCCGAGACGCTTGCGAGGCTCATCGCTGCCGACGGTAATCAGTAGGCACTTCGTGTCGTCGTCGTGCTCGGCAATGAGTTCGCGGGAGCGTGGATTGCCCTCCGGGTCCCAGTAGTCAAGGTCGATCTGGTGTCGAACGAGCGCGGTTGGCTTACCCGGGAACATTCGCTCCACATCCCTCCTAGTCATCTCCGAGACGCAGATTAGCAGGTCTGCCCTCGCCAGTCCCTGCTTCAATCGCTTGAGATCGCGACGGCGGAACACACCGGGCCTTTGGTCACCAACGGGGACTCTGATGTCGCCGGCTTTGATCTGGCGTGGCTCAAGGTGAAACATATCGTGAACGGTCACCACTACGGGTATGGCACAGGCCTCGGGGACAAGGTGGGCTTGCTCTTGATCGGTTATGTGCAGGAGGTCGGCTTCCGAGCTCGCCACGGAGGATGAGATGAAAGCAGGGTGCTTGCGCCACCTAGTAAGAAGGCGATTTGGTGCGAAACTCAGAATCTGGTGCTCAAGAGTGGTCACCTTAGACCATCCCGGGACCATTGCGTGCTGGAGCAGTGACTCGACGGCATGGTGAGCGCGGCCCAGACCGGTACTCGACGGGAGGGCGGCACCCCTAGCTAGCACAACTCGCTTGACCATGCGCCCACCAAGGCGTATCGGACTTAAACGAGGGCGGGTGATGGGTCGGATATGACGAGTAATGGGGAACACAGTCCCTCTGCCGGCGGCCTAGTGGTCGCAAAGGGCAGTTTCGCTGCAATGGGAGGTGCCGAGCGTGACTTGATGCGTAACCTCCCTGCGTTTGCTCGAAGGTTTTCGGTTAGCGTGGCAACGCTCCATCCTGTGCCAGAGCTAGAATCGCTCTGCTCAGGGCTCGGAGTGCCTCTGATATCCCCCGATGAGGCATGGGAAATGCCGACCGACGCACTCTCAACCGTGCTCGACTCAGGAAATGACACGGCCGCAAAGGCATGGCAAAGATGCTCCGACCTTGCTGAGACGTTAGCCGCTTCGGATGCCGTCCACTTGGTCAGTGGAGACGGTAGCCTTGCTCTGCTCGAACACGTGCCCGATTCAGTGGCAGTTCACCTCCACCTGCTCGAGCCGCATCGCGGCCTACATGAGGATGTTCTCCACAGAGAAATCGATGGCTCGCCCAAACGCAGCCTAGGTCTGACAACCGCCCTGCTATCACGGGCGAGACGGCGTGACATTGAGGCCATCCGCGGTCTGACAGACAGACCATGCTCAGCAATTAGCGGCAACTCCAGTTACACCGCCGCTCGCATTGGCGAGGTTTACGGTGTCAAGGCAGGAGTGCTGCTACCTAGCGTCGTATCGGATGAGTTTCCTGCCGAGGCGGGGTCAGACGAGCCGACTGGGTCACAAGACATCGCTGCACCATACTCTGTGAGCGTGGGTCGGGCCGGCTGGGTGAAGGGCACATGGGAGACGGTCTCGATGCTGGCCGGCAGCGGAGTCTCACTTGTTCATGTCGGAGGCGGTGCTGCAGAAGACCTCGTGCATCTCACCCAACACGCTGAATCGTGCGGAGTTGGACTATGGATTGCCCCGCGCCTCAGTTCTCCTGAGATGGCATCGCTGATTCGGAGCGCTAGGGCTGTTGTAAGTATGGCTCATGGCGAGCCCTTCGGACTCACGCCGGTCGAAGCTTTCTCCGTCGGTACGCCAGCCCTCTTTGTCGACGAGGGCGGCTTCCGCGACACCGTGATCGACGGCGTGAACGGCCGCCTCCTGAAGCGGGGCGACCAAGCGGCCTGGCACTCCGCTCTCGAACAGGCCGCGGATGCACAGACCCGTGCCCGCTGGGCCGAGGCAGGCCGCTCTAGGATAGCGGAACTTGATCTCAGCCCAGAAGCCCATTGCAATCGCCTAGCCGCGATTCTAGACTCCCTTTGAGTGCATGATTCTACGAATCATGTTGTGGAATCCTTGAAATGAGGCACATAAGACGGTATTTCATGGACGACAGTCGCAAAGAAACAACCGGAGACCGCTCAGCTCAGATTGCCCTGACCATGGGACTTCTGCTTTTCGCATCGGTCATTCTCGGCTCGGGAGCTCTCGGAGACGACCGCGATGCTAACGCCGCCGATGATAATGACGACAGAGGTGACGAACCCAGTGATCGAATTGGAGACGACAGAGATGGGGCTGTTTTGGACGAAGAAATGTTGAGACTTGAGATAGCCTGCGATGATGGCGACGACGAAGCCTGCGAAGGACTGAGAGACATATTCGAGAACAGGATGATGGAAGGTCGCAGTGACATGCGAGAGATGGATGAGCGTCATGGTAACGACGATCGCGATATGCGAGAGGAGAGTCAGATGCGAGTGCCCCCTGAGATCCTTCGTGAGATGGCTCAAATGTGGTGCCATAATCATGTCTTCAATACCTTCTGGGAGAACACTCATGCCGTCGAGTTGGATGACGGTTCAGGCTTCGAGATGATTACTTACGATGATGATGGCCATGAAGAGAGCACGGTAATCAGCCACGGTGCAATGTGGCAAATCACACGCGGACTCGAGCCACTCGTCGAATCCTGCGCTGGCATGATGACGGAGCTGATGGGAGTAGGGATGCCACCCCATGACCATGAAGATGACTGGGGTGAGGAAGAATGGTGTGAGGGACATTCGGATGCCGAGGATTGCCAGTGGGATGACGAAGACGATTCGGATGAGTCCGATGAAAACGAGCCTCGCGACTAATCGAGCGAGATGCGTTCGGCTCTAGGGCCGAGCCTGAACACCACGACCAGAGCTGCTATGCCCACGAGTAGCAGTACCGCTGAAAGGATTGGATTGAGAACCGTGGCCGAGTCGGAGGGCAGCCAAATCGGCATGATATCGAACAGCGATTCACCTCGGACCAACTTGCCGCCAATCGACGAAGCCATGGTGGTCATCAACATCGCCATGGCCGCCGTGGCTCCTTGAAGCGCGCTAAGCGAGCGGTGCTGCCAGACCCCAGGCCCTAGACGTACCCTGCCTATGACGAACGAGGCCCAGAACCCAAAGGCCAGACCGGTGTACACGAACTTGTTGTAGAGCAGAGCGTTATTGACAACGTTGTCAGCTGCGAAGGAACCGCTCAGTGCTGCGATGGGCATGAACACAAGGCCTAGCAAGGCTCCGGCGATGGAGGCTTTGTCCATCGTAACCATAACTCGCTCAGATGACAGCCTTCCACCGGCAATATTCGGGAAGATTGTGGCTATTGCGCATCCTACCGCGCAAAGTGTGGCCAACATCATTGATCCCACAACCACCTCAGCCATCGCGGCATGGAACGTCGCTGCGCCGAACATTACTCGCCACCTTCTGGTGGATTGTTCGGATCTGCCACCCACTCCTCTTCGACTGGATCCCACAACCATCCAGGATTATCCTCGGACGGAATCAGTCTCGACCAGTAGTCGTCCGCAGACTCTAGGCCTGGGGGCTCAGGCGGCGTCTCAGCCGCCTCGACCTCCTCGGTGTGATTGATTTCGGGGCGACCCTCCCAGGGAGATAGCCTAGCCTGCAGCGAGAGCAGGAACGCCATGACGAGCAGTCCGAAAGCGAGAGCTTGCATCCTCGCACCCCATATCTCGCCGTCGAAAGCAGCCGGCTCAGTGGCCACGGTCAACCACGGCTGGACTATCGAGAAGTCCCCGTTGGACGTGGTAACCTGATACTGAATCCGTGTGTCACCAATGGTTGCCGGGAGCATCGCATGCCACTCGTCGCCCTCGCTTGTGACCTCGGCGTCGTGCGGCACCCATTCTCCTTCTAGCATCCACTGAACCGACACCGAAGTTGTGTTCCGCGTCCTAATCACAGTCGGTGAGTCATCTCCGGTTACTCTTGTCTCGGGAGTCCAATCGAAAGCGAAGCCGGGCAGGTTCTCTGGCACGGGCTGGACATCCACCACGTATCCGCGAGTGAATGCCGAATAGGCCCAATTATTGCTGTTAGGGTTGGAGCCATGGTGAATCTCTGTGAAGAGGGTCTGAATGCCGGACTGTTCGGGAGCCAACATTACCCAGGTCAGCGTCACCGAACCGCTAGGCGGGACGACGATTTCGACATAGTTGCGAGTGCCTCCATTGGGGTCCTGCAGGATATTCCAACCGTGGTCCTCGGGATGATCGTCATTGCCGCTGACCGAACTCAGCAGAAACACTCCGAGCAGGCGGTTGCCTGACAAGCTCATCCCACTGGCCGTTACATGTACTGCCATCGCGGTGCCCGAAAATGCGAGGGGGTCGACTGATACTGTCACGATTCCGTCCGACGGACTGCTGAGTGCCGGATCGCCGTGGCACGAGCCTCCGCAGGTATAGTCGCGGTCGGCATCGCCCTCGCCGCCGGGGTTTGCCACGCTGGCGCTGGTGGCGAATAGCAGTGCGATGACGATTAGCACAGTGGTCCGGGAGCGCATCACGTCGACCTCCTGCGGCTCTCCGCCAGTGTGATTCCGATGGCCGCTGCACCCAGAATCAGCAGCAGCGCAGCTATCGGCAGAGCGAGAAGTTTGGGTGAGCCGGTTGGATCAGTATCGACTGATTCAGCGGCGGTCGTGGCATTGACGCTAACCATGTTCGCGCCTGAAACCCAAACCACCTCATGTCCATCGACCACCGTCGTCACAGCATAGTAGAGTACTGTTGCAGCGGGAACTGTTCCGCTCCACGAGGTGTCGCTGGTAACTCCAACGGGAACCATATCGAGAGGTACAGGGTCCCCCCATGCTGGCTCAGCGTCGAGCGCTGTCAGCCCGACCACGGTTGTGATTGGGCTAGTGGAACTGTAGACTCGGTACTCCATGGAAGCTCCGCTCCACGTGAGTATGACGGTCGAGCCATCGAGAGAAGCTGAGAATTCTGAAACCGAGTTGACCGAGCCCAGAACCACCTCGTTCTCCAGTGTGTCAGAATCGCCTAGGTCATCTATCACAGTTAGTGCGACCGTGTGCACTCCTCCGGGGAGAAGCACGTCAATTACCGGCCCGGACAGACTGACGCCGTTGATAGTCCAGAACCAAGTCACCACCTCCCCATCCGAATCTGTGGACGCGGTTCCATCAAAGCTCATCATAGCTCCCGGAACCAGCAGTTCGGGCGATGTCGCCCACGAAGCGGAGGGAGGGAGGTTGGCGATTGCTACCTCTTTGGAGGATGATGAGGTTAGACCCCATGGATCGCTTGCGATGACCATAACGCTCCAAATCTGACCGGGCTCAAGTCTCGACGAGGGGACCACTGGCTGGCTGTCGAGGTCAGGCACATGGAAGCCGTTCCTAGACCACTGGTAGTCAAACAGAACCATCTCCTCGTCGGGATCCTCAGAAGTAGCCTGCACCACTAGGTCGTGAACAGAGTCGGGCACCCCTAGTTCGGACGATCCGAAGTCTCCTCCCAACATTATCTCGGGCGCGCCAGGAGGGGCGTTCTGAATTGTGCGGGCATTCGTCTTCATCGATGACCCAAGGCCCTCTCCATCGCCGGGGATGACCTGCACCGACCAGTGCTGGTCCCTAATTGTCTCAGAGGCGGGGACCGTTACCATGTCATTGTAGTCATTGACCCACTCACCGTTGACCCACCAGCGGATTTCGCTGTTCGACTCTGCATCGCCGTCGATATCGCTCTGCTCCCAAGATACTGTCAGATTCATCGTAGTAATCAGATCCCCCTCAGGGAGCATCGAGATTGAGGTCACCACAGGGGGCGTGTTCTGTATAACGACCGTGCTAGTAGTTATCCATTCGGACCATATCAGTCCGTCGGAGACCCTGACTTCGGTGAGCCAAGACTCGCCTTTCGAAGTGGCTTCGGGCGGAACCCAGTTCAAGTCGTTGTAAGCAGAAATCTGGGTCCCGTCCCTGAGCCATCTAATCTCAGTCGCTTCCTTGGGGTCGCCATCAGGGTCGCTGTACCCCACGATGACCTGCAGGGCATCGGTGGTCACGGCGTTGCCTGAGGGTGTGATGTATGCTGTAACCAAAGGTTGCAAATTCGAAGAACCGATGACTAACACAGGTGTCCAGATGATGTCACCGTAATCGGTCCCATCATGCGGCTTCACCGAGGCCTGCCACTCGTCCCCTGACCTCGTCCACAGACTCGATACGGAGGTCGAGCCATCCAGTTCCAGCATCAGCCCACCATCGAGGTACCACTGGATGACAGTGTTCTGCTGGGTGTTGCCATCGAGGTCAAAGTACTCGTAGTCGATACTGAGGTCGTCATTGTCTAGAGGATCTGTTGGAGATAGTTCGAGATCTCTCGCAACCGGCAATGTGTTGCCAATGGTCACTGGGTCGAGCATTACAGGCTCGCCGTCTTGGTTTACGTCAGAGGGAGTGACCTCAACCTGCCATTGCTGCCCCCTTCCAATCCAGCTGTTTGGCACATCGGTCAGATCATCTATCGATGAGACTCTGAGTCCGTCTCGCCACCACTTGATCAGCGTGCCCTGCTCGGAGTCGCCGTCGGCGTCGTGGTAGGCGTAAGAAACACCCAGCCCGGTGCCCTTGGTCGGACTGGCCGGGACGTAGGTAACGTTGGAGGCCACCGGTGGATTGTCACCAGAGCCGCTGGCCTCCTCCAGAGTCCACGCCCCATGGCCCCATGTGTCACCCGAGTTCTGGCCATTGCCGTTGGCGTAAAGCACGGCGACGGTGAAATCAACGTCGCCGGTGCCTGCAGCTGGGGCGACCCAGTCTGCGGTCCACGAGCGGGCGGCATCGCTGCTGTGAGTCAACTCACCGCTCGAGAGTTGCACATAGGCACCGAGATTCGTCCAGCTTCCCGCGCTCACGTTAAAGTTGAATCCTCCGTCGCCAGAGACATGGGGGCCGCCGTCCCATTGCAGGGAGTAGGTCGCACCTGGAGTGTAGCCACCCGCGCCAAAGGGGAGTCCGTTTATGGATGCAGAAAGACTACCCGAATTCGAATGGCAGGTGCAGCCGCTGACTGATCTGCCAGTCATCCCGGTAGACTGGGAGTAAACGGATTGCGAGAGCGACACAAGGAACAGCAGCACCAGCAGCACA
>DAGM01000013.1:2602-16266 GCA_002495735.1 Euryarchaeota archaeon UBA54 | reverse complement strand
CGCTCCATGCCCGGCACAGGTTCGGTGCGGCTGAATAAGTTCACGGCGGGCGGAATTTGGCTTTCCGCTGCATTGATGGATGAAAGGCAGGTGGCCCGAGCATGCGCACCGTAGAGAGCATAGCGATAATCGGTGCGGGAAACATGGGCTCCGGAATCGCCCAGAAGAGCGCTCAGGAGCACTTTGAGGTCCAGATGGTCGACCGCGAGCAGCAGTGGGTCGACAAGGGCCAACAGATTATCTCAGACTTTCTTGAGGAGGCCTTGGAGAGGAGGATCTTCTCACCGGCCCAGATTGAGGGCATCGGGAGTCGTGTCACCGGAGTAGTCGGAACCGAGAACGTCGCGTCTGACACAGACCTAGTCATCGAAGCGGTGTTTGAGGACTTCGACATCAAGACCGAGGTATTCGGCATCCTAGACGAGGTCTGTGACGAGCATACCATCCTAGCCAGCAACACCTCGTCACTCTCCGTCAACGACCTAGCCGAAGCCGTCGGCAGGCCGGATCGTTTTGTTGGACTACACTTCTTCTACCACCCAGCCAAGAACAGGCTGATTGAGGTCATCCCTGCCAAGACCACTTCGCCAGAGACTCTGGCCGCAGTGGAGCAGTACTGCAAGACCATGGGCAAGGTCGTCATCGTCTGCAAGGACAAACCAGGCTTCGTCGTCAACCGCTTTTTCGTGCCTTGGCTGAACGAGGCCTGCAGACTGCTGGAGGAGGGCGTTGGCTCAACCGCCCAGATTGATGCAGTAGCTCGCGACGCATTTCGAATCGGCCTAGGGCCGTTCGCGCTGATGAACCTGACAGGATCACCGATTGCACTGCACTCTACTGACTACCTAGCTGCACAGCTAGACACGCCGCGCTACTTGGCCACTCAGAGCCTGCGCGACCTCGTCGCAGAAGGCAGAATATGGGAGATTGGAGAAGATGAGGGGTGCAGCGACGAGTCTGCAGTGATTATCCGCGAGCGCCTACTCGGACAGGTCTTCGCCGTATCATCCCAGATAGTGGACGAGGGTATCTGCTCGATAGAGGACGTCGACCGAGGCGCCAAGGTCGGTCTGCGCTGGGCGCGCGGACCATTCGAGCTCGCCAACCGCATAGGCGTGGGCGAGGCTGTGCGTATGGCATCTGCATACGCTGCAGAGTCGGAGTTGAATCTGCCTGACTGGTTCACTATCAGGAAAGAGTCGTTCGAGTTCTCATACATCGATGTCGGAGTCGAAGACGGCATCGCCACGGTGCGCATAAACAGGCCCGAGGCGATGAATGCGCTGAACGTCACCTTGGTATCACAACTGGGGGAAGCGTTGGATGGGCTGAACTCCCGCGATGATGTCACAACGATTGTATTGGAAGGAGCGGGGAAGGCCTTCGTCGCCGGCGCGGACGTGAAATTCTTCGTTGACAAGATTCGTGCCGACGCGATTCAGGACATCTACGACTTCACCGCGCACGGTCACGCGGTTCTGGGCAAGCTGGAGAACAGTCAGAAGACCACAATTGCGCTGACCACCGGACTGGCGCTTGGAGGCGGGCTTGAGTTGGCCCTAGCATGCGACTACAGGGTCGGCACCCGCCGCACCCAGTTCAGATTCCCAGAAACCGGTATCGGGATTTACCCCGGGCTCGGGGGCACTCAGAGGACCCCGCGTATCTGCGGTCTCGAGTGCGCTCGCTACGCAGTGCTCGCGGGCAACTTCCTCGATGCGGCGACCGCCGAGGCACTCGGTCTGCTGACCCATCTGGTCGAGCCCTCGCAAGTCGAGGCCACCGTGGCTTCGATAGCATCTGCAGGCAAGCCCGAGGATAAGTACCCTGGTCGCCCGGCTGATTCAGAGAACGCCACGGTCGCCTTCGCGACATCGTTCTACTCGGACGACAACATGTCCTCACTGATGTCCGGGGAGGTTCCGGATGGTTTCGACATCGCGGACAAAGCAACCTCTAGGCAGCTCAAGTCGCTGTCCCGGGCCGCGCCAATCGCACTCTCGATGGCTAACGATTTACTCGACGTATCTGCTGATTCGGATCTCGAGGCTGGCCTAGAGGGCGAGCTTGAGAGGCTGGATGGGATTTTCGGGACCACGGACGCCCTCGAGGGCCTGAGCGCGCTGATTGAAGGCCGTAGACCCAATTACACCAATGCATGAGAACTCTGAATACGGGAGGCTCTGCTGGACCAGCATGGCATACGGATGTCCGCGTTGTGGTTGGACCGGTGACGATCCGATGGAGTCGCGTGGCGTAGACTTGAGATGCAGCTAGTTCCTAGGAGATTGCTTCCAAGCAGGTGCCCGGTAGTTCGCAATCTCAGCGTAGAGTGCTGCCCTCAGACTAAATCTCGGCACCTCAACCATTGCATCGCAATCACCTATCGTCTCATCCAACCAGTTCTCCAATAATCTGTCCATGTGGTTTCCTCCTGCTACTTAGTGCAGTTTACACACTAATCATCTAATTCCTGTATATCAACCGAGGAGTATTCACGATTACACTGAGGTGCATTTTATACACTAGATGGGTCCTGCGCAACCTGTTACCAATGTCACGTGGTCCTTTGCGAATCTCCTCCTCAGACCTCAAGATGATTCGTGGGGCGATCTCCGAAGTGGAGGAAAGTGGCGCGATGATTCGCAGGTCGTTCGGGAAATACAACGACGATGATTTCGATATTGGTTGGGAGGTTGATGCTGCCGTAGACGCGTTCTCGATCTTCAGCTCGAAGTGGACCATCGAGATCCTAGCGACTCTGTACATCGCTGGCGACCGTCGCTTCAACGAGATGAGGAAACTTCTGCACGGTATCAGCAGCAGGACCCTCTCGGACAAGTTGACCACCTGCGTTCAGAACGAACTTGTGGACAGAGTGGTCGATGACGGACCGCCAATCCGAGTCATCTATCGCCTCACCGAACATGGTCGAGAGGCTGGCAGGCTGCTAAGTCCACTGGTGGCTTACATGAAACTGTATCAGCGCAAGGTCGTCGGACCCAAGTAAGTGGGCATACCGAGCATACCCTGCACAACCAACCGTATGCTTCAAAGGTCGTACGACGACGAAAGGTGTCATGGCACTGATTGAACAATGGCGCAGTACGCGTCCTTGGTTCGTTGACGGGCTTGTTGCCATAGTCGGAGGGACTCTGGGCCTTGCCGGCCTTCTTCCGTTAATCGCGCCTATTGCTCAGGGCACTCTGGCAGCGCCCAAAGATCACTCTTGGGAGCACCCACTTAGAAAGCGCATTCTCAACACCCTTGAGCGTTCTCCGGGGATTCATTTTCGTGAGTTACAGCGTCAGCTGGACGCTGCCAACGGCACCCTTCGCCACCACCTCGACGTGCTGATGAACGAATCTTCGGTGACCACTATGCCGGTAAATGGGAGGACCTGTTACTACATCGGAGCGCCCTCACAAGTAGAGATTCTTGCCGGGACTGGTGTGACCAATCAGAGCCGTGCGGCTGAGATGCTTCCAGTCGGACTGTCAACCGTACAGCGCAAAGTAGTCGCTAGGTTATCTAATACTCCTGAACCAGTCTCGCAGGCTCAACTAGCGCGCGACCTCGGTAGGTCTCGTGCCTCGGTGCACTCAGCGATAGGAGTACTGCGTCAGCGCGGCATACTGTGCCCAGCCAGACTGGCTCTGGCGCCACACATGTCCGGGCTGCAGACCTCTCAGGTCGACTACCCGTGGTTGGACGTTCGCGTCGAATACGCCTGAGTCCGCACCGGAGACTGGCCAAGCCTCTTGAGCCTCGAAATGCGCGCGGAGCGCGCATGTTCAGAGTCAGGCTGTCCGAATCGCCTATGCCGACGGGTAGCAAGGACCCGGATGTCCTGCTGTCCTGGCTGCTCGATTCGATGGGGATGGTCAGGCGCAAGACAGAGGGGGCTAGCGTCGAGGACGAGCAGGGTGCACTGCACAGACTGTTGCGTGAGACAGTGTTGATTGACCCTCTCAGAGGTTGGGACGCCAGAGAATTGGGAGATTCCAGCGGCCTATCTCAAACCGGCGTCCACCACCAACTCGTCAAACTAAGGGAGTCCGGACTGTTGGCCGCCGACACTGAGGGGCGCTGGCACATCCACGTTCTCAGAGGGGGCTCAGTTAGTGCAGCTATCGAGCTGGTCTCGGTCCAGGCCCGGGCGATTCTGGACCTGCGCCTATCCAAGCTAGCCGAAGTCATCTCCGAGTCTGACGACAGGATGGTTGCCTCTAGCGAGAATGATGAGAAGGCATTCCGCATCGAAGTGGCCGAGCCGGGTGTCATCGCGGAAGGCGAGGACTGGTTAGATGCGCTGGTACGTGACCTCGGACTGAGCGGCGAGCGAGCCAAGCCGGGTGACAAGTTGTCGCGCAACCTACTCGAGGAGTTGTTGTCAAGCAATAGAGCCGTCACACTGCTCGCTCTAGCCGACAAGTGCGACGACTCTCGGGCCCGTGTTCAGAGATCGATTGAACGCATGCGGGCTGCGGGCGTCGTCGAGCGTGTGCCAATGCTGGATCGAATAGCCCAAGACGTGTACGGTGGCCTGATGCGACAGTACAATGCGCGAGGCGAAGAGTGGTTGATGACAAGAGGAGGGGTAGGCAGACTGGACGATTCCGTCTCGAAAGCTCTAATCTCTGGCGTCAGGAAGAAGTCGTTGAATATCGAGAAGGTGCAGAAGATACTGGACCCGGTGCCGGTGGATTCACAGAAAGTACTGCTCAACACCCTCGGAGGCAGGATGCCTTACGGATTCAGAATCGCAGGCAGGGACGGAGATGCAGTGAAGGAGAAGGTGATGCGTCGGGTCGAGAAGACACTGCGTCGGATGAAGACTGTTGCTCAGCGGCTCGATGAGGCTCTGGCATAGTCAGTCGGCGTGCTGTTCCAAAGTCTCTAGAGCGACTATCTGAAGCGTTTCCTCGTGTGTTGCCTCCAGCACGATGGGGCATGCCACCCCTGCTTCGGTTGCATCCTGCCACGTCTGGGCGCATACGCACCACCTGTCTCCAGCCTTCAGTCCGGGGAAGTTGAACTCTGGGGCAGGAGTAATGAGATCATTTCCATGCTGCCGTGCAAACTCGAGAAATTCATCTGTGACTAAGCAGCATACCGTGTGCAGCCCCCTGTCACTGCGATCAGTATTGCAGCAGCCGTCTCTGAACCAACCTGTGGGGGGTTCAGTTGAGCAGGGTTGGAGATTCTCTCCGAGTACATTGAACGAGGGAAACACGTTTCCCGCATCGGACAGGCTCTGATTAACTCGCCTATCAGGCAGCCACTGTATGAGAATCAGAAAGCGCCTCCAAATATTCGGTGACCCTGCTTCCAAGTTCAGTTTGGTCTAGTGTGGAGTGGAGGTTGACCCTCATGGCTGAGGCGCCTGGCAGCCCTTTGGTGAAAGATACCGCGTGCCGCTTGAGGTTCTTGTTCATCTGCGTGGGATATACCTCATCACTCAGTTCGAGGTATCGCTCCCAACACCAGAGTCGGGCCACTGCGGGGTCGTCGGATCCCCATGGAGGATTCTGGTCGTGCCAGCCCATATCACGCTTAATCTCATGGAACACTGTTGGCCTACCTATGGCTCCGCGTCCGATCATCAGGCCGGCTGCACCGGTAGCCTCGAGGCATGCTGTGGCGGTGGTTGCGTCAACCACATCGCCATTGGCGATGACTGGTATGTCAACGGCTTCTACGATATTGCGAATCTGCTGCCAATCGGCCTCGCCGGAGTACCTCTGGCGCAGTGTGCGGCCATGCACGCAGATTCGCTTGATGCCCTCGGCCTCCAGCCGCTGCGCAACCTCTAGAGCCGTGTTGGGTCCACCACCGGTGCCGAGCCTCACCTTGACAGTAATCGGTACCTCGGCTACATCGAGACAGGCCCTCACCATCCCTACAACTCTGTCAGGATCTCTAAGCAAGGCGGCCCCGGCGTCGTTGCGGCAGACCTTGGGGGCAGGGCAGCCGAAGTTGATGTCGATGACGTCGGCCCTGTCCTGCAACAGTTCGACAGTTTCGACCATCTCTGAGGTTATTCCACCGAAGATCTGTGGGATGAATGGCTTCTCGCGAGGATCACTCTCGACCTTGAGCCATGAGTGCGTGTTGCGCCTAGTCAAACCCGAAGCGGCAGTGAACTCGGTGACAGTAACATCGGCACCGCACTCGCGCGCGAGTAGTCTGTAGGCAAGGTCGGTGACCCCTGCCATGGGGGCGAGGAATAGTGGCACGGGCTCATTGGGCACGAGCGGCGGTTCGGTAACCCCTCTATGAGGCCGTCGAGGCCTCAGAAGGTGGATTCCCAGTCATCGACGCTCTGGGAGCGTTCCCAGTCGGCGTCGGATATGGACTTCCCAATCTTGAGAATCTCTCGAGCCAGCAGCCAGTAGACAAGAGCTAGTGAGCGTCGTCCCTTGTTGTTGGCAGGCAGAACCAGGTCGACGTTGCGCAGCATGTTATTGGCATCACAGATGCCGACCACCGGCAGGCCCGAGCTAACAGCCTCCGACAAGGCCTGGGCGTCTGCAGCCGGGTCGGTGACGAGAATCACTTCGGGCTCGATGTAGGTTCGTAGACGTGGATTGGTCAGCGTACCGGGGATAAATCGCCCGACGATGCGCATCGCACCGATGTTGTCGGCGAACTTGCGAGCTGGGCGCTGGCCGTACTGCCGGGCGCTCACGACGAGAATCCTCGCGGGGTCGAAGCGGGAAAGAAACTTGGCCACTACTCGGATGCGCGAATCGGTCTCGTGGACGTCTATCAGATGCAGCCCGCTTGAGTCCTGACGCAAGGTGTCTAGGAACTTCTTCATGTCCGCAGATTTCTGATTAGTTCCTATGTGCACTGCGTGCTGCTCGTACACATCATGCGGCACGAGAAGGGCTAGGCTCTCATCCAAGTTGAATCCTCAGCGTCGCGGCGACCTGCCCTCGACTCATAAGCGCTACGCATCTCACTATAGAGGCCAGAGGCTAGTCCAGTTCAGTCAAGTAGGTGCATTCTCCGCTCTCATGCACCTCGTCAAAGCGCACACACGGGCGGGTGATGGTCAGATAGACGTCGAAATGATCGTGGAATGATAACTGCTCTATCGGTGCAGTGATACCGTAGCCACGGGCCTCAACCTCGAAGGTCCACTTGCCCTCTACGAAGGTGCCGTTGCCTATGGAGAATCGTGTCTGGGGGTAGTCGCTACTAGCCTCAATTTCCCAGAACGGGTCTCCACCGGCCTCCTTGACACCGGGCTCATAAAGGCGCACCTCGACATATCGCAGCTCGTTGGTCTGGTTGCCAATGACTTCCTCAATCTGAGACGACCACGGGAATTGTGCTCGGAAGTTAATGACAAGCATGGTGACGCTCTCGTCGAACTGAATCAGTTCCTCCCTCTCGTACGGGTCAGCCGCTTCCAGTCCGGACGAGTAGAAAGTGTGGTCCCAGCCAAAGGTCTCCTCCTTCTCGATTGTCAGCGGAAGCTCCCTCCATGTCTCCATGACCTCTCTCTGGGCAGCCAGTCCGAGACATCCGCTGGTCAGTGTAGATGCAAGCAAGATTGCTATGATGGAAACCGCAGTGCTGCTACGCTTCATCATCAATCGGAAACGACAACCTATCTTCAATCCGCGTGTTGTTTGTTGGCTCAGCGAGCCCCATATTGGGCTCATGGACATCTGCCGGTCACTCTTCCTCGGAGACTGCGCGGGGCTCGTGAACTTCCCTGAATACCACCACTCCGACCCCGAGGTGATCCCTTAGGGTGCGTACAAGGCTGAACTTGGCAAAGGCCCAGTTCTGGTCATAGGCGATAGCCTCTGGAGTAGTGACGGTCAAGTCGTCACCATCGAAGTCGACCTTGAAGTCATCACGGCCAGTGTTCATGTTGAGCAGTGTCTCGACCTTCTCAGTGCGGTCCTCAACTACCTTCGTGATTCGGTAGTCATAGCGAAGGGTTACGCCAGCCAGCGGGTGGTTGTAGTCTATCCTCGCGCGCCCGGCGCTGAGGAACTGAAGGATACCAGTGCGACCGCCAATCTCTACCTGTGAGCCGATACCGAGCATCTCAGGGTCTTTCACACTGCGCAACAGGACGTTCTGGCCGATGGTCTCGACGAGGCTCGCATCACGCTCGCCGTAGGCTTCGGTGGCCTCAATGTCAAGGTTGTAGTCCATCTCAGCCTCAGCCTCGGACAGATGGGCTTCGAATCCGGGAATCAGTCGGCCGTCGCCAATCACGGTAACCATGGGGGAGTAAGTCCGAGTCTCGTCGTGGACGTCGTGCTCCTTGGCAGCCTCCTCGCGAGTCGTCTCGATGAGCTTCTCTGTCTCTGCATTGAAGAGATCATAATCGATGTGAACTATCGTTCCGTCGTCCATTGGTAGGCCTCCTAGGCGACCCGCCGACCGGCTCCCCCTTTTTCATACAAACGGTATCACCGAAGGTGATATTTCTCTCACTTCTAATGCTCTACAGAGCGATCACTGGAGGCAAGGGCCAGAGCCCCTCCAAGCATCACTAGAACCCACCCTGCCCAGACCAGGTGGCTTCCCCTCAGACTGTGTATGGTGACCCTGACGGTCTCGACGTCGTCGGTCCCGCCAAGAATCATGGAACTCAGTAGGTCGTTGGACTGGAAGATATCCAGAATCACGATAGTGTCGCCTGTCAAGCCGGTCATCCTGTCGACCTCTGAACGCGAGTTGACTGCTCCGCTTGGGGAGTCGAACCGCAGCATCCCCGGTCTCAAAGTATCAATGAGATTACCGTCTTTCCTTACTTCGACTAACACTCCAATGAAGCCGTCGCCGACGGCAAAGTCGTAGGCTTCGTCTTCTGCGGATATCAATTCAGTACCAACGAACACCAGCTCGTAGCCGTCATGCTCGACCGGCTGGTCCCGCTCCAGAGTGACTAGGTGAGAGGGGTCCGAGCGGTCGACAAGAGTAGTGGTCAGGACGTGTCCAACCAACAGCAGGAGGATGCCTAGGTGTGCTAGGTGCGAGGCCAGCAGCCTCGTACGGGCGGCGTTGCGATTGCCTAGGCCACCCTCTCTGAGCTTAGGCAGAGTGGTACTCGCGGTGCGCCATGCCTGCTGTGCGGTCGAGGGTAGAGCGAAGACCAGCCAAGTCAACAAGAACAGAGCAACTGCGCCTCTGGTAATACCGTTTGTGAATATTAAATCTGGGTCTCCGGGGAGTGAGAACTGGTCGGCGGCGCTCGCGAGGGCGATGGAGATCAGCAGCACTGCACTAACCATTGAGGTGCCCGCCCTAGGTGTAATCGAGCGTCCCCAAGCATACAGTGTCAGACCGACGGCGAGAAGCCCGATGAGGGGGGCGCCATAGAACTCGTGGGCCTGAAGGCTGGAGCCGTCTATCTCTATGGTCAGCAGCAGCCATGTCAGGAGCAGGAAGGCCGTGCCACCATACCACGGTACCATCCTAGCGGCACGGGTCCGTGCCGAGACGTCGGAAATAGGTAGCAGTGCTCCCTCGAACTCGCTTTCATCCTCGGGAGATAACAACCACGGGACGAGGAATGGAACCAGCCCGGCGACCGCCTGCTGGATCTCGGAAATCCAGAGCCAACTGGAGAATAGCATCAGAAGGACGCCCATCGCAATCCAGTGCATCGGAGGATGTTTGGAGTCCCCGTGCACGATTAGTAGCAGCAGGACGAGGCCGACTGCGAAGACCGCAGTAGATCCAATCCAGTATGCGGCAGCGCAGAAGAATAGTAGCAGGGCTGCGGCTAGCTGCGGTCTAGCTGCCAGCATAGTAGTTCCACCCGAGGCAACTACTGCGAGCTGCTGTTGCTGTCGCAGGTGCGCGTACGCGAAGTAGAATAGAACCAGTATTATCGCCAAGTAGGAAGTGATCTCAATTCCTATCGGACTAAGATCGGCTATGTCGAGAACGCGTAGATAGGGGTCGTCGGCTAGCGTGCCCTCACCGTCCGCCACGAAGGCATGGACCGAGGCCCAGACGCCATTTGCTCGCGTCACTAGGGTGGCGTGGAAGGCAAGCGCTCCGGCGATTATCCCGACAGCAGGCGCAGCCGAAACCGCGCTGGAACCGGGTTTGGCTCGAACATGCACTATGAGAAGTAGCGCGAACCACGGCAGAATCGAGCCGGTCTCGACAGGATCCCAGGCCCAGTATCCTCCCCAGTCGAGCACCGTGTATGCCCACAGACCACCGAGCCCGATGCCGATGCTCCCGAGCACGAAGCCGGCGCGGGCCCAGTGTAGCTGGGCGGCGTGGACCGATTCGGCCGTATCACGCCTAATTACTCCAGCTAGGGCTACGCTGGCAGTGGCCAGACACAGAGTGTAGTACGAGAACACGATTGGCGGATGTATGACCATCAGATCGGTCTGGAGGAGTGGGTGTAGTTCGCCTTGTCCGCCTGTGGCCGCCGCGAACGGGTCGAGCAGCCATGAAAGGACTACTAGAGCGGCTACCCAACCGTGCATGATTCTGACTTCAAGCGGAGCTGCCTCGTCATCTCTGGCCATGAACCAGGTCACTACCGCCAGTATGGCAGCCCAGAGGAGAAGTGGCCCCGCCCTGCCACCCCAAACGGATGAGATTCGATATAGCAGAGGTAGTTCGTCGCCGCCGTAGCGAGAGACTAGGTCGAGTGAGGAAGCATCGAGTACGAAAGCTCCGACCAACAGTGCGAACGGGGAGATTTGTGCCGCCATTGTGACATTGCGAACGATTGGGTCGCCTGCCTTCTCAGGTCGAGTAATCTGATGCAGGCTGGTCAGCAGCGCGAGCGCGAGTAACGCCAACCCAAATCCAGGGAGTACGGAATCACCACCCGTAGTACCTAGCTCTACTGTAGCCGAATGCCAGCATTGCAGGTACAATTTTCTTGAAGTATAGTCCAGGGCGGCGGAACAGCAGCCTCAGCCCTACCATCGCCTTCCCACTAACTCCCATGTCCCCCATCTCGTCGGGGAAGCAGCGAGCCATTACCGACATTTCGTCGTCTGACAAGTCAAACAGCGCGTTCTTGCCGCGCAGTATCTTGTCGTACGGCGGGAACTCGTCCTTCCACAGCCTCGAATACACGGATAGTCGCTGGGCGCTGAGGTCACCTTCTGCGATAGCCGCGGCGGCTGTGTCAGCAGCGTAAACCGCTGACTTCAGAGCTAGGTGTGAGCCGCCTTCGAAGAGCGGTGAAGTGAAGCCTGCGGCATCGCCGATAAGCATCAGTCCGTCATAGTGGGTGTTATCGAATGGCCCGGAAATTGGGATGGTCCCTCCGAAAGCAGGGTTGCCCTTCTCCTTCCAGGGCGGAGGAACCTGCTCGAGTTCCTTGAAGTGAGTGATATCAATGAACTCGTCGAGTGCCTTCTTGGTTCGGGGCCTGTCCTCGGTGACCAGCCCTACGTTGGCGCGACCGTCGCATTTGGGAATCATCCACAGGTAGCCCTTCTCGGCGTACTTTGGCCAGATGTAGAAGTCTAGGTAGCCGTCTGTCGGCACCTCGAGCATCTCATATTGCATACCGGCTACGACCTTGCCCATCTCGTTGAGCGGTTTCTCGTCCGTGGGCCTGACTATCTTCGAACAGACAGCGGCGACCCCAGAGGCGTCAATTACGACCTTGGCCTGAATCGGGAACTCATCTCCCTTGCCGTCGCACATCCAGCCTGCAAAGCGGCCGTCCTCCTCCACCCTCTCCATCGAAGTTAGTTTGTGACTGAGGTGCATGCTGGCCCCGGCTTCGATGGCCTCTTCTGCTATCCACCTCTCAAACAGATGTTTCTCGAGGACGTATCCCTCCTCCGTCAGGCATTTCTCGGTGCCATCCGGGAATATTACCCTGATTCCATGCACCCTGAGGCTAATGACGTGCTCTGGCAGTTTTAGGTTGAGATTCTCACAAGCAATATCAGAGATGCACTCTCCGCAATGAACCGGGGTCCCTATTGCCGGATGATCCTCGATTATCATCGTCGAGAGTCCCTTGCGAGCGCACTGTAGAGCGGCGTTTCCACCGCCAGGGCCAGCTCCAACAACTAAGACATCGCAGGTGCTCACAGCGTCGCCCATGGTACGTCGGAAGGTCCGATATCAAAGAAACCGTCGGTCGCGCCATCTACGATGGCGAGCGAACCTTCTCATTCTGTGAGCGCTCCGCCGGCTCATGGTCTGGAGGAAACTCTCCCGATACGTCGAGTCCCTAGAGGAGTCCGGCGATATTCTGCGTATCCCCGATCCGGTGGATGTAGAACTGGAGGCGGGCTGCTTCGCTGACCGACTCGTGAAGCGAGGAGGTCCTGCAATAAAATTCGAGCAGCCTCGCTTGCCAGACGGCAGCATCAGCAAGTTTCCACTGCTGATGAACCTGTATGGAACGAGGGAGCGGACCTGCAAGGCGCTCGGTGTTGAGGAGCCGCGGCAGGTCGGTGAAGGCATGGTCGCCCTGATGAAACCCGACATCGGTGGCATACTCAAGGCGCCATGGACAGGGATAGGCCTTGCCAGGCAAGGCATGGCGATGGCGCCACGCAAAGTATCGAGAGGGGCCTGTCAGCAGGTAGTCATGGAGGAACCTGACGTCACTAGGCTGCCTATACCGAGAACTTGGCCGGAAGATGCTGGGCCTTTCATGACGCTCCCACTGGTTGTCACCGCTGATCCTGAGACCGGCGTGCACAACATGGGCATGTACCGCAGCCAGGTGTTCGGCCCCACCGAGGTGGGTTTGCATTGGCAGACCCACAAACACGGTGCCGACCACGCTGACGCGTCCACGAACAGAATGCCAGTGGCAATATGCCTGGGCGGTCCTCCCGAGCTGACCTTTAGCGCCATCTCCCCATTGCCGGACAACTTAACCGAGTATGAATTCGCAGGACTGCTCGCTAGAAAGAGGCTTTCGATAGTCAAGTGCGAGACCAGCGATCTCTGGGTGCCAGCCGAGTGCGATGTGGTCATAGAGGGTTACACTGTACCCGGAGAGACCAGACTTGAGGGGCCTTTTGGCGACCACTTCGGCTACTACTCACTGCCCGAGCCTTACCCGGTAATGCACGTCACACGGATCACCCATCGCAAGGATGCGATGATTCCCATGACCATCGTAGGGCTGCCTCCGATGGAGGATGGTTACCTTGGCGAGGCCGTCGGCGATGCCTTTCTGCCTGTGCTGAAATTCCAGCAACGTGATCTCGTCGATCTGTTCCTACCACTTGAGACCGGTTTCCACAACCTCGCCATCATGGCTTCCAAACAACGCTACCCAAGGCAAGCGCGCAAGACTGCACTGGGCCTGCTGGGAGCGGGGCAGCTGATGTTCCAGAAGGTCGTGATTGCCGTAGATGAGGGTCATCCGGTCAAGGATCTCGACGCTCTTCTCGATGTCCTCGACTACCGTGTCCACATCCCCGAGGATCTTATCTTCCTGAGAGGGATGGTTGCTGACACACTAGCTCACACTGCGCCATGGGACAACATTCACGACAAGCTGATTATCGATGCCACTACGACTCCGAAGGGAGATCCGCACTCCGAACTCCCCGAGCAGTTGGGTTGTTCCGACTCGCTAGAGATTTCTGCCTCAGCGGTGAAGGGTGTTGTCCAAGCCAGGATGTTACGCTCGTCGATGCTTGTGGTTACCACGAACATCGAAGGGAACC
>DAGM01000013.1:0-2174 GCA_002495735.1 Euryarchaeota archaeon UBA54 | reverse complement strand
GCACAGAATCTGCGCTGGCTTTTCATCACTGACGACGACGCCTACTTGGCCAGTGACGACTGGCGGCGTCGCCTGCTGTGGCAGCTTTTCTGCCGCTTTGACGTCGGACGTGATCTACACTTCGATGATTCAGGTGGCCGACTAGCTTGGGACGCCACCGCTCCAATCCCTTCGAACAAGGGTCCTCTGCCGGTCCGGCGCTGGCCCGGCGTCACACTACACGACCCCGAGGTCGCCGAGAGAGTCGATTCGTGGCTGGCCGAGGGGGGCTACTGATGGGATTCAGAGAAGTCCTTGAGTTCGTCAAGGTTGAGCACACACTGTTCTCACTTCCATTCGTGTTGATTGGTTTCGTGATTGCCGACAAGCAGTTTGAATCAGAGAGCATGGATTTGGTCTGGATTATCATCGCAGCTATCGGTGCTAGGGGACTTGCGATGGCTCTCAACAGAATTATTGATCGAGATATAGATGCAGAAAACCCGCGTACTGCGACGAGGCATCTGCCTTCTGGAACAATGTCAATGCAGAGTGCGTGGATGCTGGCTGCAGCTTTCCTAGGAATACTTCTGTTTGCTGCATGGAGATTGAACGATGTTGCTCTTAAGATGGCATGGCTACCTGTCCTAGCATTCGTGATATACCCGTTTACAAAGAGAATATCGTGGATATGTCACTTCTGGATTGGATTTTGCCTAGCACTCGCTCCAGCAGGCGCATGGGTCGCCATCGCAGCGGATACACACGGCTGGGCGGCTATCACCGGAATGCTGGATGGGCATACGGATTTCCTGTGGTATCCGGAGATATTCTTCATCTCCTTGGGAGTAGCGCTTTGGATTACAGCATTCGACATCAACTACGCATCGATGGATCAGGACACGGATCGTAGACAGGGGATACACTCGTTCCCTGCAAGCTATGGTCTTGAGTCGACTAGGAAACTGAGTGTGGCTCTGACCATTGGCTGGCTAGTGTGCTTCCTGCTAACAGGAATGCATGACTTCACCGACCAACGGTCCTTGCGTTACACACTCTGGGTCCCTTCTGTGGCGATAATGGCGCTGATTAACATCATCGTGATGACAAAAGGAGCCGCGGCTGCTGCTGCATCTGAAGAGGCAATGGGGAGGTTTCAGAGGACTCTATTCCGTGCCTCGATGCTGACAGGGTGGGTATTGCTAGTTAGTCTCACGTTCGTAGAGTATTACGACGATGGAATGATAGATTGAGGTCTTACGATGTTTCGACTGCGCGCAGAGTACGACACCGCCGGAGACCAGCAGCAGGCTATCGACCAGTTGGTCGAGCAGCTTGAAGCAGGCCAGGAGCGTTGCGTGCTGCTAGGTGTGACTGGTTCAGGCAAGACCTTCGCGATGGCCAAGGTCATCGAGAAGTTGCAAATCCCGACGCTTATCTTATCGCACAACAAGACTCTAGCTCGACAGTTATGGCAGGAGATGAGTGAACTGTTTCCCGAGAACGCGGTGGAGTACTTCGTCAGTTACTACGACTACTACCAGCCCGAGGCCTACATTCCCGGGCGCGACATATACATCGACAAGGAATTACAGATGAACGAGCGCATCGAGCAAGAGCGTTTCTCCACTGTGGCCTCTCTCGTCTCACGCCCCGATGTCATCACTGTGGGCACGGTCTCTATCATCTACGGACTGAATCCTCCTGAGGTATTCGAACAGAACCACCTGCGGCTAACTGTGGGCGACAAGGCAGACCCGCAAGACGTGGTCAGGCAGTTGGTCGGCCTGCAGTACCGGCGCATTACCGGAGAGATTGCGCGAGGCGATATCCGCCTGCGTGGCGAGGTGCTCGATGTCTGGATGCCGAGCCGAGATGATCCGTTGCGCATCCGCTTTGGCTGGGACGGCATCGAGCGAATTCAGGTCTGTGAGGCAGTCTCATGGGAGCCGCTTGACGACTTCGAGGAGGCCTGGATTCACCCCCGCAAGTTCTACATGACCAGTGAGGAGCGTTTCAACCAGGCGCTTGAGGACATCGAGGCCGAACTCAATGACAGGCTGGAATGGTTCAACTCCAATGATATGGAAATGGAGGCGCATAGGCAGGAGAAGCGCACTAGGTTCGACCTCGAAATGCTCGACGAGGTAGGCTCGTGCAAGGGCGTCGAGAACTACTCTATGCACTTCGACGGG
>DAGM01000029.1:12828-19690 GCA_002495735.1 Euryarchaeota archaeon UBA54 | reverse complement strand
AACTCTCCGTGAATTTGTTCGGGCACTTCATCTTCGTGTATCGAGGACAAGAACCTCCTGAGCCGTTCAGTCTGAGGATTCTCTATGATTGAAGAGGGGCCCTCTTCTGCAACAACCCCCTCGTCTAGGTATATGATGCGGTCAGCAACGTCTCTAGCGAAACTGATTTCGTGAGTTACTATGATCATCGTCATGCCCTCGTCAGCCAGCCCTCTTATGGTTGCGAGAACCGAGCCTATCAGTTCGGGGTCCAAGGCGCTAGTCGGCTCGTCGAACAACATAACCTCGGGACGCATCGCTAGAGCCCGGGCGATGGCTACCCTTTGCTTCTGTCCGCCAGAGAGATTTCCGGGGTACGCATCGACTCGGTCAAGAAGATCAACACGCTCAAGAGCAGACATTGCTATTTCTTTGGCTTCGTCCTTACCCATCTTTCTGACATGTCTCAGGCCCAGTGTCACGTTGTCGATGACCTTCAGGTGTGCAAACAATTCGAATGACTGGAAAACCATCCCAATTCTTGATCTGACATCGTTGATATCGGCCCCGGGGGTGTTGATGTGCTCGCCGCGCAGCCGCACGACTCCTTCAGTAGGCTCGATAAGTCGGTTGATACATCGCAGCACAGTCGACTTACCGCTTCCCGATGAGCCTATGATCGCCACCGACTCACCTTCGTTAACCTCGAACGAGATGCCGCGGACGGCATAGACTCCTCCTGGGTAAATCTTGTGCATGTCAGTAACACTCAACACATTCTCCGGCATTCATGCACCTCCTGAAATTCCAAGTCCCGGAATCCGCGACTTGGTCTCGAGACGCCTCAGGAGCAGAGCCAGCGTCCAAGTAACCACGAAGTAGGACACTAGCACCATGCCGTAAGCCCAGAAAATCTGGAAGGTAACGGCATTAATCAGTCTGCCCTTTCGAGTTAGCTCAGCATAGCCAACTACCATTGCGAGCGAAGAGTTGAGCACGAGGTTGACCATTTCGTTACCCATTGGTGGTATGCAGATTCTAATCGCCTGAGGCATGATGATCAGCCCCATCGTCTGCATATAGTTCAGTCCGATACTCCTGCCCGCCTCCATCTGTCCAGAGGGAATCGCCGCGATAGCACCACGTATTGTTTCGCACTGATAGGCCCCAGAATTCAGACCGAGAGCGAAGATGGAGCTAACGCATGCCCTGTCAGCTAGGATCATGTCTCTGATGTATACTAGAACGAAATTCGTTTCGCCCTCAAGCATCGCCGCGCCTGGATCCCCTAGAATCTTACCAAATTGTATTCCGAAGTGGATGAACAAGAACTGGACGAGTAGGGGAGTATTGCGGAAGAGGTCGGTGTATACGGTCGCGACAGCGTTCATCGGCCGCACATCCCAGAAATTCCACTTCACTGTGATGCCACGGAATGGCAGTACCACCTCCCTCTTGAGGAAGAATTTCCTTGTGGTCAGGAACAGTAGGCCCAACAGGATTAGTGCGATACCAAGGAGGGCTTGGAGAAAGTTCCCAAAGTATAACTCCCCATTGATACCTTCCGGAGATATGAGTCCAATAGGTGTGTAGACGTACTCCCAACCGTCTAGATTGAGACTCCTAACTATGGGGACTAAAGTGGAAATCAACATAATTCCGTAGTATAGAATCCCCAATCCAAATGCCCTCAGGACTAGGGTGTTGAGTGGTTTAGTATTGGTGGAGGATAGAATGCGTAATCTCTCAGAAATTCTAGTTGCAGACCACAATTTTTTATTTAATCGAATGAAAGGAATGGTAGTCTCAATGATACAAAATGGGATTAGAATCATTCTAATTATAGAGAATCGATCTAGTTGTGCAACATTCTTCAGAGTGGTAGGGGCGGTCTTCATCATTGAGAGCATGATGCCGAGGAAGAAACCAAGAATCATGCCGAATAGAACAATTCTGATTGTCGCGAATAGCCCATCAATCAGCATTTCCTTTGAGTAGTCGACGAACTGCCCGAAGTCGCCGTAGTCGATTATGAAAAATCCAACCGCCTCATCCTCTCCGGCATTTTCTGAAAATAGTATCACCCCATCCGCACCTACAATCACAGCATCAAACAGATTGAGAAACAAGACGTGATTGAAGTCCTTGGTACTTGATAGGGGGTTTATCTGGGAGGTGATGATATTGCCTCCGTCTAGGGAAAGAGCAGTGTAGCTAGAGGGGCCTGATACGAGGAACTTGTTCACAGACGATACGTCGATGGAATTCAATTCGAGCCCTAGGCTGGTGTTTCTGCCTGCCGATTCAATCTCGACCAGTTCCCAGACATATCCGGCCGCGGTGCCAGAATTCGTTCCAACCGACTTTACGATGTGCCCCTCGTCCGTTATTGCATATACTCTGATGCCACTGTAATAATCGATCGCTACTATGTCAGCATCCAACCCTTCCGGGGCCTCTCTGTACTCCCAACTTTCACCTCCGTCATCGGTGGCAAGAATGGTGCCGCCATCGCCCACTATCATCCCCAAGGTGGCATCAAGGAATGACACCTCGTTGAGATCTGTGGACACTCCAGAATCCCTTTGTATCCAAGTCTCGCTGGAGTATTGCCAGATGGCTCCACTAGGACCTACAGCCACCAGTGAGGTAGCACTGCTCATCGCCATTCCTCTGAAATCTACAGGGAGGGCCAGGGAGATGTCCAGCCATGTCTCACTGCCATCAGCACGCAGGTAAGCCGCCCCACCGTCTCCGACTACCGCGATTGCACCCCCGACTGAATCAGACGCACGCAGGTTGGAAGTAGCAGGCGATTCGAGTTGTACCCACGTGGCGCCCTTGTCAGCGCTCTGGAGAATCACTCCTCCAGCACCGAAAGCGAAGACTGACTCGCCATCGTAGGCCGACGTGAAGAGGTCCTTATCGGTACCACTGTTGGCAACATCCCATCCGCTGATGTACTTAGCGCCGTCATCATAATCGACTGCCTGGGCAGGGGTAATTAGGGCGATTATCATCAGAAATGATAGAATTGCGATGAGACGAGTACCCTTCTTCCCCAGAGGGTTGAGAACTCTTGAGATATCCTCGGACATGCAAACTTCAGGCTCCTGACGTACTCCTTTGAATATAGTCTCGGCGGACCATCAATTCTAAGTCGGCATTGCAGCCCCTCGGGCCATGAGAGGTATGCTGGCGGCCCTTTGTCTCAGCGCGTTGTTACTGACAGCGTCCAGCGTGTCGGCAGTCGGAGGGGCACAGTACAGCGTCGGCACATACGAGGAGGTTCCCGTATCTCACCTGTTGGAATCACACGAGCACATTACTGAGTCGTCGTACCAAGACTACCAGACGGCGATGCGAGAGTTAATGGTCGGAAATATCGACTTCTTACTCACTTCCCACTCGATTGCGGCTGACCCCGTTAACTCGGAGAACACACCTGGTCTGTCTGTTGTTGGAATGGTGGAAGAGATCGAGTCATACGTGCCCGTTGCTCGTATTGACTCCTCGGAGGATAAGGGAAATACCGAACTGCTCAACGCCATTAACGCTGCATTAGCGGAATTGGTATGGTCCAATTCACTCTCTGCGACCTACTCGACTTGGTTTCTCGGGGAAACGGAACTGGATGGTTCCGACTACGAGGGCTACATTGAGGAATGGCCGATTCCGACCGAAGAAGGGATTCTGTACGAAATAATCGATAATAAGCGCGAGTTGGTTGTTTGCATGTACGATCAACAATCCCCTATGTCTAGGCAGGATGGTTCCGCAGAGTTCTACGGATTTGAGGCAGAGATCGCCGATATGGTGGCGAAACGGATAGAGAGCCACTACGAGGTGACAATTGCATTCAGGCCTCATGACAGTGGCGGCGAGTTTGAGGCCATTGAGGATCTGAAGAGAGGAGACACATGCAGCTACATCATGGCCTCTATAACTCCCCAGAAAGCCATATCGAAGGGCCTGAGAGGGGGTCTGCCCTACCACGTCGAGGGAATCGTGCTGATGGCCTCGGAGGAGTCTCCCAACTTACAGACAGTTCAGCATCTGTTCATGTCTGAGCAGGACAATCAGCCCAGCGAATTCGACCAGCGCTGGATTGCTATTGGCCTCCTCTCGCTGGTCATCGCATACCAACTGGTTCGCAGGGACTAACGCTTAACTCGCCCCAGTAATGTTCATCGTCGGTATCGCACCAAACGCAGGCATGGGAGAGCTGCTCTACCAAGGTAAGGTCAAGCAAGTATGGAGTACAGAGGACCCAGACGTCCTCGAATTCAGGTATACAGACCAGATTTCGGTCTACGACCAGATTATCCCCTCACTTATCCCGCGTAAGGGAGAGAGCCTGAACCGAACCACTTGCCACTGGTTCGACCTAGTCGGCAAAGAGAGGGTGTGCGAAACCCATCTCATCGAGATGAATGCTCCGGACCGCTGTCTGGCCAGACGCTTTGAGGTCATCAAGGAGCCAGGCGCCATACCTCGCGACATGGAGAATGTATTCGTCCCTCTAGAAGTGATTTGCAGACATCACCTATCGGGCTCGGGCTGGCGGAGGTACGCCAAGGGCGAGGCCGGGGTCGAGGAGTTTGGCTTTGAGCCCGGGGCCGAGATTAAGGAGGGCTGCAAGCTACCTCAGCCCTATCTCGAAGTCTCAACCAAGTTCGAGTCGTTCGACAGACTTCTGGACAGAGAGGAGGCGCTGCAGATATCCAATCTCACGGAAGAGGAGTTCGACTCGATTCTCGATGCGACTCTGAGGATCGATGCCATCATTGAGCGTGAGGCAGGCAAGCGAGGCCTGATTCATGTCGATGGCAAGAAGGAGTTCGCTCTCGGTGCAGGAAGGAGGCCGGTTCTAGTAGATTCATTTGGCACTCTAGATGAGGACAGATGGTGGGATGCCGAGACCTACGCCAACGGCCAGATAGTATCTCTGTCCAAGGAGTTCGTGCGCGAGCACTACATCGACATAGGCCATCATGAGGTGCTGTATGATGCTAGGGAACAAGGAATCGAGGAGCCTCCAATACCGGCTTTGCCTCAGGATATGATAGAAAGGACTGCAGAACTGTACGCGTCGATGTACGAACGACTGACCGGAGCCGAATTCTGAGGTTCACTATGGGCACTCACGACTACGAGGAAGATTCTCGCAACCAAGACGTCCTTATTTCGGTGAACGGAGAGATTACCCCCCGCCGAAACGCCAAGGTCTCTGTCTTCGATGCCGGATTCCTATTGGGAGATGGAGTATGGGAGTCGTTTAGACTCCACAAAGGTACCATTGCATTCGCAGAGGATCATCTCGACAGGCTGTTCCGAGGTGCCGAGTCGATTTCACTTGACATAGGCCTGTCCCGCACGGAGATTCTCGAGGAAGTAGGTCGTGTGATTTCAGCCAATGGCATGCATGACGATGTCCATATTCGCTTAGTAGTCTCGCGCGGTCTCAAACCCACGCCTTATCAGGCTCCGTGGGTGATATCCAGTCCTCCGACGTTGGTCATCATCCCTGAGTACAAGAGGGCAGACAAGCGCAGGGTAGTGGATGGAATCAGTCTAGTCACCGTTGACATCAGGAGGGGCGAGCAGAACGTCCAGGACCCCCGAATCAACAGCCTTTCGAAGCATAACTGCATCGCGGCATGCATTGACGCTGCAGCTAAGGGCGGCGACGAGGGGCTCATGCTCGACCCTTCGGGAAATGTGGCGACATGTAACTCGACCCACTTCTTCATCGTCCGTAACGGTGAGGTCTGGACCTCGACAGGCGAGCACTGCTTGGATGGCATCACTCGCCGGAAGGTGCTTGAGCTGTGCCACTCCAACAGGATTCCTGCATATGAGAGGGACTTCACTACAGAGGACGTCAGCACGGCCGACGAGGCTTTCGTGACAGGGACGTTCGCTGGCCTAACTCCTGTTGTGGAGTTCGACGGTGAGCCGATGGGCAAGGGCCGCAGGGGCCCTATGTGCGAACGCCTTCAAGCCCTCTATGTGGCCCTGGTCCGGAGTGAGTGCGGTGGCTGACGGCGGCAGCATCGCCATGTGGTCGGGGCCCCGTAATATCTCCACGGCGATGATGTACTCTTTCGACAACCGAGAGGACTGCTTCGCCAGTGATGAGCCGCTCTACTCTCACTATCTAGCGAAGACAGGCATCAAGCACCCTGACGCAGATGCCGTGATTGCACACCATGAGGCCGATGCCGATTCAGTGGTCGATTACCTCACTGGTGAGATTCCAGGAGGTGCAGGAGTATGGTACCAGAAGCACATGTGCCATCATATCCTCCCAGAGATGGAGACCGGGTGGCTGGATTCGCTGAATAATTGCTTCCTGATTCGCAGTCCTCACGAGGTCTTGCTCTCCCTGTCGAAGATAACAGATGAGGTGTCGCTGTGGGCGACTGGTTTGCCGCAGCAGGCAAGGCTGCTTCAGCAGGTAGCGAGGGAAAGCGGAAAAGTCCCACCAATAATGGACGCTAGGGATGTCTTGGAAGACCCCAGGGGCATGCTTGGCCTGTTGTGCGAGCGTGTCGGGATACCCTTCAGTGAGAGAATGCTGTCCTGGAGGCCGGGTCCGAGGGAGTGCGACGGGATATGGGCCGAACACTGGTACGACTCGGTCTGGTCCTCTACGGGATTCTCGCCCTACAGGGGCCGGCTAGGTAATCTCGGCCCCGAGCACGAGGCGATTCTGTCTGAGGCCTTGCCGCTCTACGAGAGCATGCATTCACTCAGGATGACTTTGTGATTACTCCCGTGTCAGGCGCTTTAGCCTGGCTTCAAAATCATCCTCAGGATAATCTTCTGAAACTGATTCAGGTTCACGCGGTTCTTCGACCTCTTCCTTGACCTCTTCCTT
>DAGM01000029.1:0-12523 GCA_002495735.1 Euryarchaeota archaeon UBA54 | reverse complement strand
CTCTTCCTTGACCTCTTCCTTGACAGGCACTTCCTCGACAGCCTCTCTAGCACCCTGTCCAACCATCTTCTCCTCGGCAGCGGCCATGGCCATCTCCATCAGATCCTTACCTTCGCGGTAGTTCCTGACTATCCAAGCCAAGGCCACAGATACCCCGATAACCAGCATCGCAGCAGCCAGCGAAGTCCCCATGTCAGGGTACTTCGATGGCTCCGTAATGCCTCCTGAGAGAATCAACCTGCTCTCATCGTCATTCGAATCGGAATCAATGTCCCAGGGGAACGTGCAGCCTATGGTGACCACGATTTCTTCTCCATCATCAATAGCCTCTGGCCGATCTATCTCAACGGTGGGGGCGAAGGTACCAGTAAGGTCGACCTGATGTACCATCGAGTAGTCACCGGAGACCAAACTGAAGCTGCAATCAGCATTGTATTGCTCAAGTATGGCTCTGTCTCCATCGCCCCGCTTCGTCAACACCCTAATCTGTTGCTCAGAGCCCTCGCCATCCAGTTCCAATTTCACTAGTCCGATGTTCCAATCGGTCCTTCGAATCTGGAAGTCACCAGTAACAGAAGCAATCTCGACACCCCTGTCATCTAGCAGCCGCAGAGTCAGAACTCGGGTGCCCGGTTCAGGGCTCCAACCCTCTGCACTGAGATTAATCGGTCCGAGAGGAGTTCCTCCGGCGGCTTTACCAGAGAAAGAGCTCAGCATCTCTCCTCTGTCGTCAATCAACAGAATAGTGAACGAGAACGAATCGGAACCGTTGAGCACAGAGCATTGTGCCATCACTGCTCCAAACTCACCCTGAATGCTGCAAAAAGCAGTTCTCAGAGAAGGTTGGGTGACGTGGGCATAGTAAACTAATACCGAGCCACCTACACTGAGTGAGCCGGCCCCGCTGGAAAGCGCCGGAAGCGCCCAGTCACCGCTCTCACCCCTCTCCAGAGGCCCAGAAGACGAGTCTGTTACTGAACTCAAGGAGTCGGTACCGTGGATTCCGACCAATGCGTGATCTCCGGACACTGCTACGATGACAGGAGAAGAGGCCCACGAGTATTCCGACTGCTCGGTGTCGAGTGAGACTTCGCGCTGATTCCCGGCTGAGTCCTCGGCTAGTATCCTGATGGTCTGGACACTGCCGTCCCAGTCTGCTGAGGGAATAACCTCCAGTGGCACACCCTTAATCTCACCCACGCCCAGAACCACCTCCATCGGCCCAGATACCGTCCATCCTAGCGGCAGACTCAGTACCTGCAGGCTGATGGTGGTCGGTGCGTTACCGAGGTTACGCAGTTCCGTCAAAGGATGTCCGCCCCCGTCTGATACCAGCCAATCACCCTCCCCGCTCATATCGAAGTCATGGAACACAGAGACTCTCAGGGGCAGCGTGATTTCGGCTTCACCACTGCCGTCGCCCTCACGTAGTCTGATGTGTAATTCTACGGCTCTTCCGTGCTGGGCCGTTTCGGGAGGGGTGATGTTGAGAGTCATAGCCGCACTCTGCCCCGGGGCGAGAACTGGCAGGTCATCGGAAACCTCGATTTCCCATCCATTATCTCCACTGACCCAGACTGTGGCGTAGGCCTCGGAAGGGGAGTTTCCTAGTTGAATCACAGAGAGCTCAACACTGGATCCTCCTGGTTCGACCTCGAGATTGGCCTGATCTGCGACAACCGACCAGCCTGGGGTATGGGCGACCTCGACATTGAAGCTAAAACTCCCCATAACTTCACCCTGGACCTCGGCACTGACGCTGACCGACATCACTGAGCCGTTCCAGGCGTCTTCGGGCACAGAAACCTCCACAGTCATCTGGGCTGATTGATTGACTTCGATTCCTGTAACAGAATCTCCGCTGGAGTTCCAATTCTGAGAACCGTCTTCCCCAATCAGGGACACGTTGTAGGTGACTTTGAGTTCCAGTCCGTCAATCAGGTTGCCCACATTAGTCGAATCCACGTCAATTGTGAGTCCCCCGCCAGGCGCGACGGCGAAGGTTCGGCCGTCAGCATCAGAGTCTGAGACACTGGCCGACAAGTTCCAGCGGTGGTCCTGACGAGCCTCTAGAGCGACCGAGCCGGAATCACTCACCGACTGGTCTCCCATTGAGGTCATGTGGATCATTATGCTGACTGGTGTCCCGGCAGGAGTGCTAGAGGGGAGCGCCACCGTTACGGGGATGTTCGTCAGGCTGCCGGCACCAAGAGAGACCATGTCATTCGAGAACGATACAGTCACACCCGGGTCCTCTGTTATGTTCTCGTCGAGCACAACCTCGTGAGTCAGGTGGTACGTGTCTTGTCCGTTCCCGGGATTCTCCAGTCTCACCATGACCAGAGCCTCCTCGCCGACCTCGACCAGTTGGGGCTGCTCGGTCGGTGATGTCACGACCAGAGATGCTCTGTGGATCTGTAAGACCTCCAGTGATAACCTGATGACGTGGTCAGCAGACTGGTCACTCGTATCTGAGAAGGAATGGAATGCCGGAGGGGCATCATCGGGGAGGTTGAGAGTCAGAGTGCCGCCGGCCAGTGAGTCGGAAACTCCGGACATGATGATTGAATCCCCGACTAGAGACAGGTCGCCCGAAGCATTCCAAGACCATCCTTGTATAGCCATGCCGGAATCCAACAGCGACCAAGTCAACTGAGTCACACCAAGCGGCATATCTGCTTGGACTGTCCACTCAAGACCTTGGGCCGGTACGCTGCGCTGGTGGACATCCGTAACCACTCCTGCCGCTACGAAGGTGAGTGAGATTGTCTGACAGGTTTGTTCATCATTACTGCCTACGCACATAGACAGAGGCGTACTCACAGAGTCTCCAAGAGTGACATCATCTGGAATTTCCAGCCTCGCTGTCAGTAGCACTACTTCATCGGCAATGAGAGAGAGTGCAGGACGTTCTGTTCCGTCCATGTCGTAGAGCCTGAGGTCGGAACCCCATGGGGTACCGTCCCAAGAGATGGTAATCTGGTTCTCTGCAGCGTTGCCGAGGTTGTGCAGCAGCATCCAAGCATGAGCGTCGGTGCCCAACAGGCCGTAACCAGTACTCGACGCTGTCCCATCAGGGCCGCGGAGAGACAGGCCCCGAGTTCGATTTGCCTCCAACGGTAGTAAGCTGGACACGCTGACGTTCTCCGGGTCAGCGTCCAGCGTCAGCGTCAGTCCAAGGTATCCAGCATCTGAGCCTAGGGCATCCGGTGGTGAATGGATTCGCAGATGAGGGGTCCAGACCGCATTTGCCCCAATCGAAACTCCCGATAGGCCACCATCGGTCTCGTCAATCCAACTCCATCCCGCGGGCAGGTTGACATCGTCGACAGTAAGACTCCATGTCCCCGAAAGCCTGCCCGTTGAGCGGACATTAATGGTCGCCAGCGCACTTTCTCCTGGAGTTACTCTGATTGGCTCGGTAGGTATCTCAAAAGTCGCGTTGTAGGGTGCCATGATGGATAGCGTAGTGGTTTGAGCGTCGTTGTCGCGCCTTGATTGAGATACGTTTGAGTAAGGGTCGAGGACCAGTTCGAATACGTGCTCTCCTAGCGGCCCACTCCAATCTACGCTGAATGTCTCGAAGGAGCCCGGGCCGGTAGGGTCGACCGGCTCCATCGTTCCTGCCTCGTAGCTGGCTATCAGCTGACCGTTCACATACAGCTTAGCTTCAGTCTCATGATCAGTGTCCGCAGTCCCCGAGTTCTCGAACAGCGCAGTCACAGTGACGAGCTCCCCTGGATCGGGCTCGCTAGGGCTGAATTCGATACTCCTCTGGTCCAGCAGGGGCCTCATATCAGCCAGAGCATGCGACACGACCGTGTCGCCGAGAACCAGATCGAGCGTGGCATCGCCGTCCACGTCAGCGAGAGCAGGGGCAGACCAAGTTCTGTGAGGAAGGTCGATCGAGCCTCCCCAGACGGCTGCCGATGAACCGTCGTCGCCGTCAAAGGCCCATAGCGAGCGACCGTAGACGACCAGTAGCTCTTGCTCACCGTTGCCGTCTATATCCATCCATGTTGGTGGTGCGACCGCTATCTCGTCGTTTGGATAACCGCTGCTCTGCTCGAGGCTTTTCTGCCAGGCCTGATCAGGGCTGGAGCCACTCACATCATGACACCCGGCATGCCCGTGCCTGTCGGTGGTATCCTGCGACCATGTCACCCAGCATACTCTGTCGTGCTGACCGTCGCCATTCGTGTCTATTGCCACGGGTGGTGCGTCGGCGAATCCATTGGAGGCCTCGAAAGACCAGAGCTCGTCGCCGTTACCTATCTCCATGCCAACAAACTCGGCTCCGTCTACCGAGCTGGAACCATCCCAATCAGTGGGAATAGTCAGTATCATCTCGAGGTCGTCAGAGTTCTCATCGAGGTTGGCGATGATGGGGCCAGGGAGCCTGATGTGAGGGGCATTGGTGTCGCCATCGGAATTGCCCAGCGTCAGTCCGTCCCAGTTCGAATCCCCTGTATCTGAGTCCAGTTTCCACACCCACATCGCCCCACTGCTCTCTTGGGTGGTCGTCAAAAGCACATATCCGGTGGTCTCATCGGTCCGGGCAAAAGCAGGGTCGGAGGGGTGACTTCCCTTGTCCAGAGCAGCATCCCAGAGTAGACTGGCCCCAGTTTCCGACAGCCCCAGGGCGACCACGACCGGTTCTTCGGAGACCTTGTCTATGGCAGCAATAACTATCTCCGCATCACCATCGAGGTCGAGGTCAGCCAGCAGCGGCTGGGTTGTGGGCCTGTGGCCGCCCAACAAACTGGATGTGTAAGGTCCCTGATCGCTGCTGATCATCAGAGACTCGTCGCTCCAAGACCAAAGCATCTGGCTGGAGTCTCCCGAGGAGGACCAACCGGTAACCGAGCAGGACAATCGGGGTGACCAGGCGTCGAGGTACAGCGTTCCAGAGGCGTCGTAGGCAACCAGTACTTCCTCGAAACCATCGCCATCGACATCGACCACTACTGGGGCCGCCTTGACGTACTCCGTCAGTCCCATGTCTACTTCCCACGCCAGATCTGCGTCCTCGCCCTCGACGATTCGGAGGTAGGTGTGATCGGAATTTTGATCTGTCTGAACTAGGATCGTGTAGAGGGAACTGCCTCCGCAACGTTCGGAAGCGCCCTCGTCCTTGGTCACTGATGCGGACAGATCTGCGACAGGGGTCGCCAGTGCGTCAGTGCCGATGGAGTATGATCCGTACACCCAGTTGACAACCGGCTCGACTATCGACATCAGATTTGATGCATCAGAGGGGCTGCCATTGCCGGCACCTCCGATAGGGCTGTGAGCCGGAACTTCAGCGACTCTGTCAGGAGTCCTGCCGGACTGAGGCCACGGTTGATCACCGTCGGTCCACGGCTCAACGCCTCCTCCTCCTGTCTCCATTCTGACGGGTGAGTCGTGGTGAACCAGAGCAGGAGACAGGGACATCAGCAGCAATAGAGCGACCAAAAGGCTCGCTTGCCGGAGTCGAGTTAGGCGATTGTCCAAGTGGCTCACCATCATCAGAATCGGAGATGGCCTTCCGAATCCACTTGAACATTCGCCCTATAATCTCAAGCAGACCTTCGGTCTGATTGACCTGTGGTGCAGGCCGACCTCTTTGCCCTATCCGTTGTGCTTATACAGGGCGGGCGGGTCGCCGGGGAACACGGAACTCTCCTCCAGAGGCATTGCCGATGAGGGACGGGAGAAAATCTCCCCTTCCTCCGACAGACCTCGGAGTGAGTCCCGGCGGAGGAAGAAGAGCATGTATAGCATCATAACCCGGGATGATACCATCCGTATTCCTGCTGAGTACATTCGAGCAGGGCGTAAGTTAGAGGAGCACATCGACGAACTGGCTCACGACGCTTTTGAGGGAAGATTCGACGAGAACGAGGACTACACACTGCTCACCTACGATCACGAGACAGTAGGCCGGGGGAAGATTATCCACGGTGATGGGGCGATTTACCAGGACGTTAAATTCAAGGCCTTGATATTCACTATGGAGAACAACGAGGTCGTCGACGGCGCTGTGTCGGAAGTCTCCGAGTACGGCGCTTTCGTCAGAATAGGTCCGGTCGAGGCTCTTCTCCACAAGTCCCAGATCCTTGACGAGCCAGTACAAGTCCACCTAAGTGCCCAGAACAAGAGAATTGAAGGTTCTCAGAGCGGCAAGCACCTTGAGGAGGGCAGCCCGGTCCGCTCAAGGATAGTATCTAAATCAATCAATCAGAACGACCCGCGTTCGTCTAAGATTGGCTTGAACTGCAAGATGGACGGCCTCGGGGGCTTCGACTGGCTAGGGGAGGAAGACTGAGATGGTCAAGCAACCTTTCGCCTGCGGCGAATGCAACAGGATATTGCCCGATCCTGAGAATAGGAAAGACCCGCCTCAGTGCATGCACTGTCCCGGAGCTCCTGTGACTACCGATTGGCAAGGATTCGTGGTCATTCTGCATCCAGAGCGCTCTGAGGTCGCAAAGAGACTCAATGTGACCGACGCGGGCAACTACGCTCTCAAGGTCAACATCCGTTAGAGAGGTGATTCAATGGAAGTCATCGAGAGAAAGGAGAACCCGCTGCTCGACCGTGTCGAGATTAGATTCATGTGGAACCACGAAAACTCTCCGACTCCATCTCTGGATGAGATGGTCGCAGCTGCGGCCAAGGCGGAGCCCGGTGCCAAGAAGGAATTGGTCTTCGTCAAGGAGGTCAGCACGCGCTACGGGCGTCCTCAGACCTCGGGGCTTGCATTAATCTACAGTTCATCTGAGTCGGCCGCACTCGAGCCCGAGTATGTTAGGGTCAGGCATGGGGCGGAGTCGGATGAGAGCGAATCTGAGGATGGTGGAGAATGATGGGCGACGGACCAAATCCCAACGGTAAGCACTCAAAGTACTCCGTGGAAGGCGGAGAGCTAGTCAGGAAGGGCGAGTTCTGCCCGACCTGCGGGCCCGGAGTCTTCCTAGGTGTGCATGAGAATCGCAAGGTTTGCGGCAAGTGCGGACACTCGACTCAGTCAGAGTGATTTAGCCCGAAATCGTCCCATCTCCCGTCGTTAGTCAGTACCCTGTCACCGACAAGAGCTACTCCAATCTGCTCTCTAGCTATGCATTGCACTTCGCCGTCGATTAGGACTCCGTCATGCCTCCACCCCGTCCACTTCCAGCATTTTCCATCGTGGACGGCGTCTGACACAGGCCCAGGGGTCCGCACCACCAACGGTTCGGACTCTAAATCTTCCAGCAGGGCTATGCCGCCACTATTGAGCAGTAGGAGCCAACCGCCCTCGTTACTGTGCCTGACGCCGCTGAGTGAGTCAGGCAGAGATACTATGGTACTGAGGACGTGTCCTCCGTCCTCGCTGTCCAATACCGTAACTCCTCCGGCCATTGACCAGACGAAGATTCGACCATCGACCTCGTTACTGGACACTAGATAGTCGCGTGAGGCCAGCCCTGACAGGTGCGACCACTCAGGGTACGGTGCGCGCCAGACCTCTGTCGCCCCTTCGTCTATCTTGTAGATCCCCTTTCGCAGAGTGGCGAAGACCACCCCATCCCCTACCCTTGAGACAGCCATGGGTTCGGCGTCGAGGAATCTCGACCAGATAGCTGATGAGGGCATCAGGCCGGCTGTCTCAGACTTTTGTCTGAGCGCCCCCCTGCTCCCTCCAGATTCCCATTCTCCAGTAAGAGGAAGAGCGGCCATCCTCGCCTGCTGCAACTCGGGCTCGACCCATGTCCCGACCCAGACGTCGTCGAGCACGGCACCACCTGTCACAGAGGCTGGGAACGGCTTGACAGGCTGGTGCAGAGTAGCGCCGAACTCGTCTATCCTGACTACCTCTCCCGAACTGCCTACGATGACAGTGGCAGATTCGCCGCGGTCCGCCCTTATCGGCTGGAAGCTCAGAAGCACTTCGCCCATGACAAGCGCCGCACTAGTTCATGCTTGAAGGTGTGGCTGAGAGGATTAAGGCACACTCCCCATCGCCTGCCCGTGGTAACCCTGCTTCTCGCATCGAGTGCCGATACCGCCTCCCTCAATATGTATGAAGCCATATTGCGTCTTGGGAGCTGGAGCGAACCGACTGCCACGGGTCACGGACTCCTACGAGGGCACGCAACCCGTTCCGTACACCTCCTGCTAATCGAGGAGTTACACATAATGGCAGACGGGATAGATTGTACGCACGAGGAGGCCACTGGATGTACTGTCGACGAAGTCCTCGTCCTGTCCCGCCATGTCTCGGCGACTGAGATTCCCGCATTGACACTCCACGCCATCGGAATACCCGGCGAGACCCCGCACGGAGAGAGGGGACAAGCTGGCGGCAGGAAAGGGTCGGTCGTACCACCTTCGCCACGCTTCGCTTCACTGTTCAGGTCAATGCTCTCCCTAGCTCGATTGCGTGAACTCGACGAGGAGTTTGACTTGACTCTGGAGGCTACTCATCACGGCCCCCTCCTCAAGCGACCGGCACTGTACATCGAGATTGGCTCTACGGAGAGGGAGTGGGGAAGTTCACAGGCCGCCGAACTTTGGGCCGAGGTGATATCAGACAATCTCGGCCTATCGGGGAACCAGCCTGTGAAATGGGTCCCGGGGGGTGATGTGATGATCGGACTCGGCGGCGGACACTACGCGCCTCGTCACAAAGCAGTTCTTTCGGATTCGGAACTATGGGCAGGCCATATTCTGGCGAACTACGCGCTCCCGTTCGAGGAGCCGTCAGATGATGGTCTGCCGGGCGGAGCATGGAGGCATTCCATCGAGGCCTCCGTCGAGGCCACTCGCGTAGCGTTTCCCGGTGCCAATCTGTTCGCCCACTTGGATAGGAAGTCGTTCAAGGCATGGCAGCGTAACGCCATCACGGATCTTCTGGAAGGTCTGGATGTCCCGATTCGTCGTGGGCGTGAACTCTGTTAGACCGCAGCAATTGTGAAGGCTCTCCGTACTCTGCAACTCATTCATGGGCCTATTCGGGCGAGCTATCGTAGGCATGATGCCACTGACTCCCCGCTTCATAATCAGGTGGATCGCCAAGAGATACGTCGCCGGCACAGACATCCCCAGCGCCATCGAACTGATGAGTCGTATGAGCTCTGAGGGAGCGTGCTTTACCGTGGATGTCCTAGGCGAAGACATAGAGTCTCTTGACGAGGCTCAGTTCTTTATGGACGAGTACAGCAGGTTGCTGGATGCAATAGTAGAGAACAACTTGGATGCAAACATCTCGATTAAACCAACGGCATTGGGTTTGATGATAGACGAGTCCACAGCTCTTGCTAACATCGAGGCACTGCTCAGAAGAGCCGCTGAAGATGATATCTTCGTGCGATTGGATATGGAGGACCACAGGGTTACTCAGGCCACGATAGATACTGCCCTAGCTATGCACACGAAGGGACTGACAAACATCGGTGTAGTGCTACAGGGGCGGCTGTTCAGAACTCTTTCCGACATCTTGGAGGTCTCAAGCTCCATGGGCAGTTGCACTGATTTCCGAATCTGTAAGGGAATATACCTTGAGTCCGCAGAGATATCTCACACAAGGTATCGTGAGATAGTAGATGCCACCAATCGAGCTATCGATCTGATGCTCGACTCGGGCGCTTACACGGCCATCGCGTCGCATGATACACCGGTAATCAAACACTCCTTAGAATCTCTCAAGTCGCGTGGAATGGGGCCTGATATGAAAGATCCCAGATACAGCGATCCAGTTCCACGTTCGGCTGGAAAGGGTCCGGGATATGAATTCCAGTTCCTGCTTGGTGTCAGAGGCAACATCAGGAGAAATCTCGCTAAACAGGGGCACAGGACGAGAGTGTATGTCCCGTACGGAACAAAGTGGTACGAGTATAGCATGCGCAGACTAAGGGAGAACCCGGAGGTGGCGTTGCATGTTGCCAAGGCCCTGCTGATGCCGTGGGCAAACCGCCGCTAGTATCGCGTCCCAGAGGGATGGAGGTACATTCTCCTGAGGTCTTTAGCCGTCCTACTTCCGCTCAGCGTCTTGCCTTTTCCCGTATGCAGAGCTCGAATCCGCCACCTCTTGCCATCGACTTCGAGAATGCTCCCGCAGGTGAAAACCGTCTCGGGCTCGCACTCAATGCTTGAAGCGATGCTGTCCTCACCATCAGTGAGTGTCAGCTTCACCACAGCTCTGTCACGGCGCACTGCCCACATCGCTCTGATATCAGATGCCCCCAGTCTATCATAAGGCCTTGAGGCGTCACCATCAATTCGAGTTACCTCCCAAAGAGCTCCGTCTCGTTCGAAGACGTCTCCAATCGTGATGATCTCATCCTCATCGACCTCAATGTAGCGCGCCTCGCTCTCTTTGCCGTCAGAGAGCGTCGTACTCACACGCACAGCCTTCGGAGGGCGTAGTACAATGGTGTGCACCTCGCCGCATTCGACGCACTTTGCAAGGATGTCGTCGCCGCTACCTCTTGAGGTCCTACGCAGGACCTCGTGCTCGGTGCTTTGCGAGCAGTTCGGGCAACTAGCCTCGCCCATGTCGCCTCCATTATCCTCTGATTGCACGACACTCCGGATTACCCTCCTCTCTTGAAGCCATCCACACATGCGATGATTGAATAGACGCACCCCTGAGCAATTCCCATGGCTTCCGGTGACAGTGGCTTCGGTCTGCCTCAGATGTCCGAACAGGAAATGTTTGACAGGCTTCTTTCCGAGGACTCGGAGCGGGGCGATTCTGAGCCAGCCATCGCTGCTGGAATCGGGGAGCAGATGATACACATGAGTCTGCGGCCTCTGCCACGCCCGATGAGGGCGAGGATTAGGGACATCAGCGCAAGAGTCCCGGCTAGGAATGCCGTACTAATCGGAGGGGGAATAGGTCACCTGTCGGCATGGCTACTCGACTTGTGGTGCGGAGATCCAGCCAACCCTCCCGAGCAACCAACTTCTCATCCCGAATCGTTCCGGATAGTCGAACCAGGAGGCAAGTTCGGGATCATCATTGATCGTCTCATCCGCCGCCACGGTGCTGAGAACTGGACCCAGATCATCCAGATGCCTTGGGGCGAGTTGGCCGCAGAGGCTGCGACTTGGTCAGCAGCCAGCGCGGCGCTGCCGGACTCTGCCAGCCCCTCTCCTCTACCACTCCCGTTGGACCTCATAATCATCGATACGGCCGAGAATGAGAGGGCAGCGACCGCAGCCGCAGCCTTCGAACTGCTCTCGCCCGGAGGGGTAATGTTGGTGCAGGAGCCCGAGGTCCCCACCGGCGATGTAGGAGAAGCCGTTTCCTCTTCGAAGATGACCCCTGCGCAGAGGAAGGTAGAGTCATTCAACATCTGGATTGAGTTCGTTAAGCGAGCTAGTGAGTCTCACTCTTTGGGCTTCGTCGAGCTGACAGGTGGGACATTGGCCGTGCTGCGTCGGACTTGAAGATCGTCGAATATGGCATAAACGAATCCGCGCGGACTCACTCCCCGCTCCTCTGATACAACTACTGCGCTTTCGTTTCCTAGGGCCTGCACCCAGAGGTCGACCCTGAGGTGCCCGTATCCATAGTGATTATCATGCTCGCTCTGCCCTTCCTGCATCTGAGAGTTCTGCATGATGACGCTCTTCATCTGCGCTACTGCTGACGGCCCCCCTGAATCACCTTCTCTCTGCATCTCTGGGTTGGCTTCAAGCACGATGGCAAGCGCTCCAGATACCCATGCTGTAGCCGCTGAGGTGCCGCTGGACCAGCCCCACCACGCACCGTTGTTCATCCCGCCCGCCATGAGAATCGGGACCTCGTGAGCAGGAGCCACGATCTCGGGCTTCTTGTCGGGGTCGTCGCGAGGTAGAATGGGGTTAGGCCAGATTCTGCCGTTGTTGTCTCCCTCTGAGCTACCTGTCCAGATACTCCCCGTTCTAGTTATGCCGCCGACGCAGATTACGTCCTCGACCGACCCCGGGGACTCCACGTCCCCATCATCGTCTTCGCCGTCGTTGCCTGCCGCGGCTACTACGAACACTCCCTCATCTATGGCATCCTCGACTGATTCCTCGAGGGCGTCGCTAGAAAGGAACCCAGAGCCGAACCCTTGGTCTCCTCCTAGACTCAGAGAAATGATATCCGCTTGGTTGTCCACGCACCAGTTGACAGCCTCTGCTATCTGCACATCGTCTCCAGTCCCCTCCTCGCCTATCGCCTTGGCCACAAGGAGACTGACTCCAGGAGCGTTGCCCTCCAATCCATCCTGCGCTACCACGATTCCAGCCATCGCAGTGCCGTGCCCCTCGTCGTCGTATGGCTGACTAGCGCCATCTATCGCATCCAGCCACCCTGCCAGTTTGAGATTCTCAAGATCAGGATGCCCCATGTCGATGCCGGAGTCGACGATGCACAGGATGACTCCAGTGCCATCGCCTTGTACGGCATCGAGTCCGGTAAGGCTCCTGTATTCACCCTCCCAGGTTAGTAGAGACGAAGGAGGACCTCCGATATTGACATCCTCTATCTCGGCCCAAACCCAGAGCATCACGACTGCCACGCTTA
>DAGM01000055.1 GCA_002495735.1 Euryarchaeota archaeon UBA54 | reverse complement strand
ATGGCCGCCATGGGCATGCTAGCTACGGTCGGCGTCACGATGACCGTCGATGCATACGGCCCGGTGGCGGACAATGCTGGCGGGATTTCAGAGATGAGCAATCTCGGCCCAGATGTCCGTGAGATTACCGATAGCCTCGACAGTATCGGCAACACCACCGCTGCTATCGGCAAGGGATTCGCCATTGGCTCAGCGGCTCTGACCGCTCTGGCTCTATTTGCTGCATTCAAGACCTCTAGTGGAATCGAGGCGGCTGACCTCAGTCTTACTGAACCGATAGTCGTCATCGGACTGCTGATTGGTGGTTCGCTGCCATTCGTTATCGCATCAATGACGATGACCAGTGTCGGCAAGGCTGCCGGCGAAATGGTGACCGAGATTCGCCGACAGTTCCGCGAGATAGACGGTCTGCTAGAGGGCAGAGAGGGCGTCAAGCCTGACAGTGCTCGATGTGTTGAGATCTCCACTCAGGCAGCTCTCCGTGAGATGGTGGCCCCAGGGCTGACTGCAATCGCTGCTCCAGTAATTGTCGGAACTGTACTCGGAGCGGCGGCCCTAGGCGGGCTTCTGGCTGGAGCACTCGTTACCGGTGTGCTGATGGCGCTATTCATGGCCAACGCTGGTGGTGCTTGGGACAACGCGAAGAAGGCCATTGAGCAAGGTCGCATCGAAGGTGCGGAGAAGGGCGATGCCTCTCATGACGCAGCTATCATCGGTGACACCATCGGTGATCCATTCAAGGACACCAGTGGACCTTCGCTGAACATCCTGATCAAGCTGATGTCAATCGTGGCGGTCGTTATCGCTCCCGGCCTGACTCTGACCGGAATGCTTTGAGACGGTGGTTCCTGATTGCGTCAGTCTCATGACTGACGACTAGCACGGCCCCTCATGCGCAGAGCGTTGAGTCTGGCTGTCACGACGCTTCTGCTGGCCACTGCTCTGTCCGGCTGCTCGGGCATAAGCAGCATTGTCGGTGGCTCGGATTCAGTCGAGGTGCCGACATGGGAGGTCGGAGACTGGTGGCTCTACACATTCTCCACGACCGACTACACCGATGACACGGCTCGACTGGTAGTCGCATCGGTTAGTGAGGAGGGAGGGACAGCGAACATGCTGGGAATCTCCAGTCTTACCGAGGCACGCAGGCACGCGGTGCTCAACCACAACCCGTTCCTTGGACGGATGACACATGAGAATCTAGCAGCGTTCGAGAATGGTGTTGCCCAGACTGTGATGGACTTCCCAATCGAAGAGGACGGCACCTGGAGTTTTACGCTGTTCTCGATAGAATGGAGTGCTGATGTCCGAGGAATCTCGGGTAACTATGTCACAATGGGTGCTTCTTCTGCTGACGGCTCGAAGCTTGATTACGTCTACGACATGGATGCTCAGTTCTTCTCCTCGTTCATCTGGACCGACTCCTCGGGTGTCGAGCAGTTGCGAATGATGCTCGCCGACAGCGGCGTTGGGCACTCCGGCGATGTCTACTTCGTGCGTGGTGGCGACTTGTACTCCGACATCTGGGAAGACACTGGGCCTGACGTTGAGATCCGTGACACCTTCTTTGTCAGTGACCATCCTAGCGATGGAGAGTGGGACGAGATAATCTACTTCCTCGATGCGGATTGCGGCTCGGGCTCTTCGAGCATCACACTAACCCTGAGGGACCACGGCTCTATCTCGGCCCTAGAGAGGGTCTGGGGCCCGGGGGCCAGTGAGCGCGGCACCCTAGGTACGATACCTTACCCATCAGAAGAGTATACCCTGACGGCCAGTTTCACCGGTGACACGTACCTGCGACTGATGATTGCAGGAGGAATCACCAGTTCTTGGACTCTCTAGAGGTACTCCAGAAGGCGGTCCGAACCGCCGACGAACACAGGCTCATCGCCCCTCAAATCGAAAACGACCGGTACGGTCCTGTGCCTTGTCTCGGCCACAACATCCTCTCTCAGTCCATCGTGGTGGTCGAGGTTGACCTCGGTGTAGGTAAATCCGTGCGCATCCAGAGTCCTCTCTGCGCGAGTGCAGTAAGGACAGATGGTTTGGCTGAACAACAGGAAATCCGTCTCTGCGGACTCGAGATGCTCACGAACTTGTGACAACTGTCTCGTCCTCCTCGTACCATGCTTCCGGCCTCTCTCCAAAATCCCCGTCGAACTCATCTTCACCATCGCCAAAGCGACCCTCTAGTACCCTGTCTACCTCCTCGGGATCGATGAAGTAGAGCAGTACTACAGTGAACAGTGTTAGCGCCGCACCGATGTAGAGGCAGGTAATGTAGTCGAATCTCTGCATCATTTGGGCTGAAAAGAAATACGCCATCACTGCAGAGAGGTTGAACATCGACATATATGCAGTGAACTGCGAGCCTCCGGCCTTGGAGAAGGTCAGTCTCATTGCTACCGCAATCACACATATCCAAGCAATACCATTGATTATGGATCTGATACAAAGGTAGGCTACCATCAGATTGGTATTGAGCCAGTAGGGCTCAATCAGGGCTAGGGTAGCATTTGACAGAGCCAGAAGCGAGAAGCCTATCATCGAGACTTCCCTGACTCCAAATCTGTCTCCGAGCATCCCTCCAAGAATCTGTCCTATCATCATGAATGCGATGACAACGCCGCCCATGATTACACTGTACTCGTCCTGGGACCATCCTGCCTCGTTGATGAATATGTCAACCACGATTGGGTCGGTGAAGACATAGAGCTCAGATAGTAGACACAGGAAGATTAGGACAAACGAAGAACGAGTAGAGAATCCCTTGACTATGTTGTAGGCTGTCTCGGAAGCGAGGGGGGAAACTGGCACGGGATTCCTGACCGCGGGAATCTTGGCTCCCAACCATCCAGCAAGCATGAGTATGATTGAGATTAGTAGCCCCCACTTTCCAATTGATTTTATTGGAGATGCAATATCCCCCAATGTAAATCTCCACTCAGTTGTGTATGTTTTTGTTAGTTGATGCAAGATGGCAAAAAGACCCCACATTAGGAATGAGAGGATACTGGCCCACAGGACCAATGCGGCTGGGGAAACCCTGCTTTCGTAGAGGTTTGTAGCGACCCATCGGGCTTGCACGAATTCCCCGGGGTGGTCCGATTCCCACGGCAGTACGGCCTCTGCCTCTATTGCCCCTTCAGTCTCAGCGTACCAGGCCTCCTCCTGCTCTCCTTTCTTACTCCAAGGGAACAGACTGTTTCCTGGCCTCTCTCGCAGGAAAAGAGGCACCATCATTATCAGAATCAGAAGTGGGATCTGAATCATGATTGCTGATTTGATTCCGAATGGGACTACCATCAACCCCAAGACTGCGCCTCCAAAGATGATCCCGCCTCGCTTGGCGGCGAACATCAGGCCGTTAACGGTGGCCACCTCATCCGGCTGTAGTATGTCGACTGCGAGCGCATCCACGCTTACATCCTGAAATGAAGCGAACAGGTTATGGACGAACAGCATTATTGTTACCAGTTGTATCGACGCAACGAGATCCGGTATGAATAACAGTGTAGCTAGAGAGAGTATCATACCTGTCTCTGCGAACAGAATCCAAGGGCGCCTTACTCCGTAACGAGGAAATCTTACCATGTCAATGACTGGTCCCCAGATGAACTTGAATGTCCAAGGTAAGTACACTGTTGCGAACAATAGGGCGACCTGTGTTGGGGTGATTCCATTGATTACTAGGAAGGCAACGAAGGCAACATTCGCAAATCCGGATGGCAGTCCTTGTGCCACATAGAGAATACACAGAGTAATGGTTCGCGATGATTTGTTCTCAGACATCGCCTCGCCATTCCTGAGGCCCCTGTAGAATTCTCTGAATGAGAGAAAGAAGGAAACTATAGCTGCTCCTATCTTCTCTGACCATGGGACATTGTCAATGGATTCATCGCCTACTCTCTCAGAGGACTCTCTCGTCAACGCTGACAAGAACTTCCTGTCCCATCGCTCAGTGGTCATGATGAAACCGAGTAGGGCCATCACCAATGCGAAGGGGATGAAGAAGACGTGCGAACCAAAAGAGGTCAGATCTCCTGCCTCTCCTGCGGCCGATTGACCGTCGATGAGAATAACCCTGCGGGCGTCAATAGGCGAGATGCTGTCATCCGAGACCTTCAGTCTTGCATAGACTGTAGAATTGCCCGATTCTAAGTGAGGGTCGAGCTTGACTCTCCAGTTCGCCCAGTCGCCGTTCTTCGAAAGGTCTGCAGCACCCTTCCATTCTCCGCCTCCTACCTTGACCTCTACTACACCCATGCCCGGCGCGCCGCCAGATGAGGTCCCGGCGATGTAGCTCTCATTGCCGATCTCCTGCAGGGTGACGATGTCCATGGAGACATTTAGTGAGCGGTCGATGCTTCCTGCCGCCTCCACGAACGCGACGGGGTCTGCCTGTCCGTATCCGAACTCGTTGTCAGGGCGGGTTTCCAGTAGGCTGCAGTCGTTGAACCCAGGGTCGTCCAGCAGCGCAATCTCGCGCTCTATCGAGTA
>DAGM01000009.1:5072-9836 GCA_002495735.1 Euryarchaeota archaeon UBA54 | reverse complement strand
AGATCGCCATCCAAACCGAAGCTGCCGTAGACGCCGTTGTGCATGATGGCACCGCGCGCCTCCATGCTGCCATTGCGCCACATCAGGTCGTGGACGCCAATTAATCCGGACATTGGCACAATGGTCTTCAGATGATCCGAACCCATCGCCGCTGCTTCCCACGGTGTGGAGCCGTCATACGATTTTCCGATTACGCCGACATTACCGTTCGAGAAGGGCGCGTCTCCGAGAAACTCCACGGCAGCATGAATCCCTTCCTGCTCATCGAGACCCATGAGATCCATGCAATGATTTGACTCTCCAGTGCCAAACACTGACACCTGAGCGACCCCGAAGCCATGCGGCACGAAGTTCTCTATTAGGAAACGACCGAGTCTGTCTGCTGGGGTCAGAGCATCGACATCGCCATCATCGTAGTACGGCCCAATCTCAGCAATAACAGGGACGCGGCACTCTTCGGGTAACTCTGTGGCGTCCATGTCGCACCCTTCGATAACGGGAAGCCACAGACCCATGTGGACTTCTGCTCCTCCGGTGACTCCAGCCCCGCCATCACTTGCTGTAATGGCTGGTACGGGGACATAGATTGAGCGGACTGTGTCGACACCAAATGAGCCGTTCCATGAGACTCGGCTAAACACATCGTCGTCCTGATAGAACTTGTTAGATCGGTCCTCGACGTCTGGGAGCCAGTGCTCGTACTCTGGCTCTTCTTGTAATTCGTCATCGAAGCCAAAACACCCCGTTAGAGTCGAAGTGAGTAAGATGAGAGTTAGGAAGGCGCATCCCAATCGAGTTGCCATACTATTCACCCTCAGAAGTTATGGCCATCCATGCCTCGAAGGAGCAAAGTCGCAATGTGGAGCTGTAGTCGCGCTTGATTCTCAACACGGGCTCAGGCGCGCCCTCTAGACGATTTGGGAGGGCGGAGCGGATAGCGGCGTTAGCGGCGGCAATTTCTGATTCTGCTACTATCACCCTGCCTCTGATTAAGCTCGGGAATCGAGTGTCCAACAGCGGGACAAGGGAGGGGAGGAGTTCGATGGTTCGGTGTGGTAAGTTGACCAGTAGTAAGTCCCAGCTTCCAGAGAACTTTGGATTTGAGGGCAAGGAAGTGGCGTCAGCCACCCCAACGAGTCTGTCGGGGTGAATCTGAGAGAGGGGGATAGAATCACTTGGATAGTCCCTGTTGTCCCATCGACGCAGGTTGTCGAACAACATCTCGACGGCATCAGGATTGAGGTCTGATGCAAGTGCTTCGCCCACTAGATCAGGTTCGCCGAGAAGTGTGGCGAGGGCCGGACCGACGCCGCAGAACGGGTCGCATACCCGCAGAGGGCGACCGAGCAAGGAGCGCAACTCCTTGGCGAGGGCCAATGTCTCGAGTCTTTCCGTCTGCAGCTTGGTAGAGAAGTACGCCCGAGTGGGGTCGCATAGAATGCTTCTTCCAGATTCCCTGATCATTACTCTGGTGATTGTAAGGTCATCAGGGATGTTCTCCAAGATTATCTCGTCGCCGCGTCTCGCGCCGATGGGAGTCAGATCCCGGATTCTGAGTTCACCCAGTACCCCTCGGTCAGACAGCACCAGCCTGATGTGAGGGTGTGATTGGAGCTTGGCAGAGGCAATCTGTTGTGAGTAGTGGGCAACCTCATCATCCAGCCTCACAATCATCATGTCACCGAAGAACTCGTGCGAGGACGGCCAGGCCTCGCCGTGTTGGTCAACCGTATCTTCACCAATTAACGCTCTCAGATACCCCCACCAATCACTGTCGGTCCTCTCATCAGGTTTGCCCTCGTGCTCCACGACTTCGAATTTCGCTAGGCCCTCGGGGAGAGACGGAGAAGCACCGAGGTCCAGAGGGATGAGCCTAGAATCGCCATCCTCCGTCGGGAACACATGCATGGCGGGAGCGAGCAGGTCGTGCTCGCGAATCAGGCCTAAGGCCTGCTCTACCTGGCGATTGGGCACTGAGATATGGCGCATCACGTTCATGATGGGCAGCGGGGCAGCCCGCTTCACCATGACGGATAGAGGGGGAGGGCCCGGACTTTGGCTGATTGGCATCGGACCGGGGGACCTCGACCACATGACCGAGCGGGCTAGGAGTGTTGCTAGAGAGTGCTCCAAGAGATTCCTAGAGGGTTACACTGCGGTGCTACCACCTAGCGAAGAGGAGCGTTTGGAATCGGTCGTAGGTAGTTGGGAGAGACTGATGCGAAATGGGGTAGAGAAGCCCGATAAACTGCTCGAGTTAGCTAGCAAGCAGCCAGTGGCCCTTCTGATTGTCGGCGACCCCATGCAGGCGACCACACACATAGATCTGGAGGAGCGATGCGCTGAGGAAGGGATTGATTTCCATGTGATACCCGGCCTAACTGCCACTGCCCTTGCAGTCTCGCTTTCTGGATTGCAGTCATACCGATTCGGACGGCAGGTCACCATCCCATTCTCGGCCGGGGACTACCTGCCGACATCCCCGCTGGAAATGATATGCAAAAACAAGGAATATGGGCTTCATACTCTGGTGTTGCTCGACCTCGATCCAACAGGAATGGGTTTGGAAACACCGCGGCCGATGGTGCCCAGCGAGGCCGTATCCTTACTCGAGAGAATGGGTGAGCGAACCGAGAGTGTCTCGTCGTCGCTCGACCAACCCATCAGAAATTGGATTGGGATGTTGCTGAGCGACCTTGGCACCGAGAAAGAACAGGTTGTCTCGGGCACTCTTGGGGAACTTTCGAAAATTGGCATGGGATATGTGCACGCGTTCATACTCCCAGCCGGGTTCAACGGCATGGAGGAATCTGCCTTCGAGCGCCGCAGGCTCCCCAATTAGACGACGGACTCAAACAGGAGCTTTACTTGGAGGGGGCGAGAGAGATGGCGAAACCCCCTGCAGAAGTCAGCTTCCCTGGCGACAAGAATCGTCGCAAGAAGATTCGTGTGCGAGGGATAAAACAAGCCTCGAAGGAGATTCAGCACCGACTCGACAGGAACCTCGAGGAACTCATGGACGACCCTGAGATCTTCGTGCCGGAAATAAGGGGGGAACTGGACGGGTCGTTTTTCTCGAAGGACAAGATGGCGAAGACGCTCAAAGAACTCTCCCAAGTAGCCTCGAAACGTAACGACCCCAGATGGCTGCGCAAGAGGATGACGAAGAAAGGGGGTGACTCCGTGTGCTGTGCGTTGGCTGGTAGTCTGCTTGCCGCAACGGAGGAAGATCGGTCCACCGTCGCGGTATTCAAGAATCCCCTGTTCGGGGTCGCCAGTTACATCCGCAGAGGCAGTGGCAAACAAAGCCATCTCGCAGGAATTCAGAATCACACTCATCCAAAGTTACGTCTGCTAGTCTGGGACGAACACGCCAAGTCAGGACAATGGTTCTTCTCATGGGACGGTGGTTTCGTATTCACTGGGAATACCCCCTCTCCTCCAGCTGAATGGGTGGATTGGAGCCTTGATAACGCTTCAATCGAGTTGAGTGGTGACCAGGTCAAATGGAGCAGGGGCCTTGATGAGCACACAGTCGCGGATGGCGAATTGACCGAGGCCGGTTGGCTGCGTATGGAGTTCAGCGGAGGGGCTGTAGTAGGCCTTTCTCAGGCTGCTCTAGCAAAGTCCGAGGTGCAGTTCGCCCAAAGCGTGGCGATGGGGATGATGCCGCCCCGCCTTAGGGACGTATCCAACGTCGAGTGGATGTGGAGGCCGGAGGGATGGCCGGAAGACAGAGATTTGCCCGCGGAGGGGGTCGAGCGGCTTGAGGAGGTTCTCGAGGCTTGGCTTGGGCTGGCACTCGATGATTCCCTTCTTGCGAGATCCTGCAGAACTAGTATACTGAACTCCATCAACGACGGTTTTGTGGTCGGAACCCACTGGTTTTCAGAGGAAGCACGGGGGGATTTTCTAGAGCACATGTCGGGAGCCGCAGAGGAAAGAGCTGCGTTGGCCTGCATCCTAGACTCACTGGAAACGGGAATTCACGTCAGGACCGATGGATTGGTCCTTGAAATCGAGGATGATGTGGTCCGCTTCGAGGACTACGCCTGCCACCCCAATCTTGTCGCACTCTGGCCAGAGCACGGTCTCACCATACTCGAGGGAATCTATGGGATGACGGGAGAAGATGCTGAGGCAGTTCTAAGCAAGCAAGAGAAGCGTAAGCAGGGCTTTGGGGCATTCCTCCGCGAACTCGGTGACAGCAGGTCCACGGCCATGCGACTGGAGAGACTGCCGTGGGAAGCCGACTCTCTACCTAGCCCACTGAACTTCGTTGACAACCTGATTAGGCAGGCCGTCGACAGCGGGGTTGCTTCCACCGTCTCCAAGGCACGGAAAGGGAAAGGATTGGAGATGGCGATGGGTTGGGCTTGGCTCAATGTACACGATAGAACCGAATCAGATGCCTGGCGCTTCGACGAAGCCAGCCGAGACAAAGGGGGTGATTGGGTCCCGGCTCTACGGTCATTGTGGGATGCCGCTGAGGACCTGTTACTCAACGACAACAAGGATGCGGTACAAGACTACGAAGCGGCGATGAAGTGGCTTTCAGAGGCTAGCGGTTCGGGCGATCTGCCCTAATCAGTGCGAGAGAGTTATCCAAATTGCAACAGCGAACAGCGATGCCCCCATCAAGCGATTGAGATTTTTCGCAGATTCGGGACTACTGAAGGTCCTCTTCAGTAGAGTGCCGAAGGCGGCCCAGGACACTACTGCGGGCAAGCCGCAGAGAAGATTCAGTAAAACAAGTAAGGCCTT
>DAGM01000009.1:0-4665 GCA_002495735.1 Euryarchaeota archaeon UBA54 | reverse complement strand
ACAACTTGTAGTACAATACCTGTAATGGTACCAAGACGTTCGCTCTCCTGAACTTCTTCCGATATCGGGGAAGCCGTAGCCACCTGGAATGCGAGATAGGCAATGTAGGCCGCGCCAAGATATGTTAGGAAGTTGAAGTATGACTTGTTCTCTTCGATAAACACTGTAGCACCACCGACGAACAAACCAAGTGTCGACCAGCCGATTGCCATACCAGCAATCAGAGGGAGTGTTGCCCGTAGACCATGTTGGGATCCATGAGCAGCGCATAATACATTATTCGGGCCCGGAGAAAAACACATCGGGATGATGAAAACAAGTGTGGCAATCAGTAAATCAATGTCCATGAGGACGCCTCAATCGATGGTTTCTAGGGCTTGCTGTATATCGTCCCACAGGTCCTCGACATCCTCTATCCCGACGCTCATCCTAACAAACCCCGGGACTACTCCTGCCTCCCTGCGCACCTCTTCGGGCACGAACATGTGGCTGGAGTTGAACGGGCACTCGACGAGGCTCTGGGTCCCACCAAGGCTGGTGGCCTCGAATACGAGTTCGAGCGCCCTCATGAAACGCAGGGCGGCATCGTCGCCTCCCTTGATGACGTAAGACAGCATGCCGCTTCCTCTAGGCATAATCCTCTGTGCCACCTCGTAGTCGACGTAACTGGGAAGAGAAGTGTGGTTGACGCTCTCGATCATAGGATGCGCCTCCAGTCTCCTCGCGAGCTCGGCGGAATTGGCTGAGTGAATGGGCATCCTAGCGTGGAGTGTACTCATCCCCCTCTCAAGCAGGTAACACATATGTGGATCGGCGGCACCTCCTAGATGCACCTTCTTGGGAAATATCTCTGCTACTAGGTCCTTGCTTCCGACTACGATTCCGGCTATCAAGTCCGAGTGACCTCCGAGGTACTTGGTCCCTGAGTGAATGACTAGATCGAAGCCCATTGATATGGGATTGCATGCCCAAGGGGTTGCGAATGTGTTGTCAACGATGGCGATGAGGTCGTGTTTCTTGGCAACCGCAGCCATTGCCTCTAGGTCGCACACCTTGAGAACGGGGTTGGTCAGAGTCTCTACATACAGGATCTTAGTGTTCTCTTGGATAGCCGCCTCATAGGATGAAGGGTCCCTGATATCAGCCATTGATACCTCGATCCCGAATCTCGGTAGATCATCGATCATGAATCCGTATGTCCCGCCATAGCAATCAGGGCTCGCCACTATGTGGTCGCCCTTAGAAAGAAGAGCGAGTAGTGTCGTTGTGACTGCTGACATCCCACTCGCGAATGTTTCCCCATCCTCAGCGCCCTCAAGAGCGGCGACCTTCTGTGCCACCCCCTCGGAATTGATGCTTGAGAGGCGGCTATACAGTGCTGTGTGTTGGGCCCCATTGGCCCAACCCTGATAGCGCTCATCGGTCAGGCGGTAGGTCGAGGTCAGGAAGATAGGAGAGGAGGCGGCTCCCTCGATATTCTGGGTGCCTGACCATATCGCCCGCGTTGCGAATCTTCTGTCGGAATACTTGTCGCTCATGGAACTCCGAGCAGCGATAGTGTCATCAACTATATGCCGGTAAAATTCATAAAATGTCGAATAATAATCATAAATACATAGATAATCCGACTAAATGTCGGAATAATTTATTTCTCACCGTCACTTCCCAAACTCATGCCTACCTCAGAATTGGACGCCAAGGATGCAAGCATAGTTGGTATGTTGAAGGAAGATTCGCGAGCCAGTACACAGGCTATAGCCGACACTTTAGGAATGCCTAGGGTCACTGTACATGATAGAATAAGGAGGCTGCAAGAGAGGGGGGTCGTGCGGCGCTTCACGGTGGAACTTGGAAAGGAGGAGCTTGGGTGGAGTCTGCATGCCTTCATCCTCGCCAACTGGGCTGGGGAGAGGGGGGAGACCGACAGGCGGGATGTGGCTCAGGAGATCTGTAGCATGCCATTCGTCGTCGGATGCCACATAGTCACCGGGCAGTGGGATTTCATCATCGAGGTCCTAGCGAAGAACATGGAGGACCTTGGTGACTCAATTCTCGACGGTCTCTCAGCAGTACAGGGAGTGGGGCACACTCAGACTCTGGTCTCGTTCTACAACTTTGATGGAGAGGCAAGGGCCCTTAGCTAATCCAGCCCGATAGCTGCTAGCACCGAATCCAAATCGGCGTCAACCACGGTCGGTTCAACGAGAGAGTTCTCAACCGCTACTCTAGGGTCTTTCAAGCCGTGGCCGGTCACGGTGACAACTACTGTGCTCCCTTTAGGGATGTTACCAGCAGTATGGCACTTCAGAAGGCCGGCGAAGCCGGCAGCGGAAGCAGGCTCCACAAATATCCCGGCGGAGCGAGCCAGAAGCCTTTGAGCATCCAGTATCTCATCGTCACTCACCATGTCAATTGCTCCCGATGACTCCGTGGCTGCCTTGACCGCGTGTTCCCAACTTGCTGGATTGCCGATGCGTATCGCGGTGGCGATGGTCTCAGGGTTCTCTACAGGGGCTCCGCGTACAATCGGAGCGGCGCCCTCTGCCTGCCATCCCATCATTCGAGGCAACCCTCTGCTTCTCCCGGCTTCGAGATACTCATTGTAGCCTAACCAATAGGCGGTGATGTTGCCGGCATTGCCCACTGGTAGGAAGTGCATATCAGGGGCATCTCCAAGAGTGTCGCAGACCTCAAACGCCGCCGTCTTCTGCCCCTGTATGCGGAATGGGTTGATGCTGTTCACCACCTCAATCTCATCCCTCTCGCCTAGCCTCCTAACGATTTCGAGGGCATCGTCGAAGTTCCCCCTAACCTCAATGGTCTGGGCTCCATGAATTAGCGCCTGGGCCATCTTTCCATAGGCGATTTTGCCTTCTGGTATCAGGACCAAACAGGTCATTCCAGCAGCGGCTGCATAGGCCGCAGCGGATGCACTGGTGTTGCCAGTGCTGGCACACACCACGATGCTGGCCCCACGCTCTGCGGCCTTGGTAACGGCCAGTGTCATTCCCCGATCCTTGAACGAAGCCGTTGGGTTGAGGCCTTCATTCTTGACAAAGAGACGGAAGTCTCCTCCGATATCACTGACGATGCCTGAGGTCTCGATGAGAGGGGTGCCACCTTCGTTCAACGTGACTGCGTGGGTTCCCTCAGACACCGGTAGGAACTCGCGATAGCGTCGAATCACGCCGTGGCCCGTCATGGTCAGACCAGATGGGTTTCAGCCATGAACCTCACCCGTACTACCGAAGCGCCCTGCTAGGTTGAGGCAAATAGCAACAACAGGTCCTATCAGTATAGCGAAAAGGATAGTGCCCTCCCTAAACGTCCCCCCTAGCAATACCCCGAATACTAGAACAGAAACTTCGATGCCGCCCCGGACCCTTGCTAGGGGAATTCCGGAGGCCTTCTGCAACCCGGTCATCCATCCGTCCCGCGGACCCGGTCCCAGATTGGCTGTGAGATAGATGCCGCTGCCGATTCCAATCAGGAGTACGCCAACAAGGACCTGTGCTACAGCCAATACCTGTGAATCAGGGACTGGAAGAAGTGGTACCATCACCTCAATCGCCAGAGAGATGATGACTGCATTGAGGATTGTACCGATACCGGGCTTCTCCTTCAAGGGGATCCAGAGGAGTAGTACGAGGATGCTGACAAGGAAAGTGGCTTGACCTACTGACCAATCGATGTTTAGTGCTATTCCCTCGGCCAGTACAGTCCAGGGCGTGTTACCAATTCCCGCAGCAATCAGTATGGCGTCGCCTGTGCCGAATATCCAGAGTCCGGCTATCAGAATCAACAGGGTCCTGGCGGTTGGCCTGGTGGTCATGGGGTCGGTCGCGCTCCACCATGTAGTAGGGACCTCTTTGGCAGGATGCAGCAATGAAAGCACGCCCATAGGCCACGATGGGCTTTCAGTCTTGAACCCAATCGGAGAATCCGGGTATGCTGGATGCCTCCCCTACCACTATCTGCGTAATCCCATACGAGTGAATGGAGATTGTTGCCTCAATGAGTTGGTTCTTGGTGACAGCACTTTTTCGACTCTATTCATTGCCATTCGATGAATTCTGAATCAGATATTTCCAGCAAAACGGCGTCGGGCCAGCCAAGCAGTCGCGAGAGGAAAACCAGCGCCGCACGATTGGTGATATTCGCGACCTGCTGGTTGTCCAATTGGCCGTCGCAATATTCGGGATAAGCGTCACAACCTATCGGAGAGAATTGGTAATGACCGGTATTGTTGAGGACTCCAAAAGCCAAATCGACAATTTCGCCAATGTCCTCGACGATTTGTGAAACATGTTCCAGATCTGTCGTTTCATCGGAATCTCCTGTGAGAATAAGAGTTGGGATGGCAATGTCGGAAAGACCAGCTTTTAGCACTCCTCCATTCCAAGGAGCCAGGGTGATTGCAGCCCAGATTCTGTCATCCCGAAGCGTGACCATTTTCTCGTTCGGGTGTTCGTCCAACCAAGCATCGCGGATTACGCAGCCCTCTTCGATTCCTCGATCGCATGCCTCGGTTAGGTCGTCTGTGTCAATCGTCGCACCGGCCAGAACAAATGTCGTATAGCCTCCGAACGAATGACCGGCCACTGCATATCCTGCATCAGCATCCAAACAATTCTCGAAGAACCCATCCGCTGCAGATTCGTCAAC
>DAGM01000053.1 GCA_002495735.1 Euryarchaeota archaeon UBA54 | reverse complement strand
ATCAAGGAATTGGAGTGAAATCTGTAATCGCTTCGCGAACTATCGGGGCCACTTCCTTTGCATACAGTTCAATCGAACTCATCAATTGGTCATGTGGCATACCGCCATTGCTGTACTTGAGATCAAATCTGGATGTCTGCAACAGTTTTGAGTTTCGAATAATCTTCTCCGCCACCGTCTCAGGAGACCCCACATACATCGAGCCGAGTGGACCGACTCCAAGCTCAAATTGCTCGTAAGTGACTGGTGGCCAACCACGCTCTCGCCCGATTCTGCCAAACATCTCCCGGTAATGCGGCCAAATCTCTTCTTTGGCTTGCTCGTCTGTCTCAGCAATGTGGCCTGGACTGTGTACAGAAATAGGCAGACTGGGCTGTCCGAACTGAGTCAGTGCTCTGTGATAGAGATCTACAAAAGATGTGAAGCGAGATGGTTGACCTCCTATGATAGCAAGGCAGAGGGGGATTCCGTGTCTTGCCGCACGAACAACAGATTCTGGACTCCCCCCAACACCTATCCAAGACCGGAGGCCACCTCGTTCTGTAGTCGGGTAAACTCGTTGTTTGAGAAGGGGGGTGCGAATTGTTCCCTCCCAATCGAACTCATCCTCATTTCTCAGTAAAGAGAATATTTCTAATTTCTCTTCAAAGAGCCTTTCATAATCTTCCATCCTGAATCCGAAAAGAGGAAATGATTCGGTAAAGGAGCCGCGGCCCAGTATTACTTCAGCCCTACCATTTGAGAGTGCATCCAGTGTTGCGAATCTTTCGTAGACTCTAATCGGGTCGTCTGAATTCAGTACTGTAACGGCTGTTCCTAGACGAATCCTCTCTGTTCTACTGGCGATTGCTCCGAGAACGACCTCTGGAGCAGTGATTGCGAAATCATCCCTATGATGCTCTCCGACACCGAAGAAATCTAAACCTAATTTATCCGCTAGAACTGCTTCCTCAACTACGTTTCTCAGGACTGCACGATGCTCCTCGAATTGGCCATCGGAACCTCTTGTTACGTCACCAAAGGTGTTCAACCCAAGTTGAAACACGGACTCTTCATTTTGTAGCATCATATTCCCTATCCTATGATTCAGAATTTGCATGCCGTTTGACCAGCCACATGAAGCCGATATAGAACACGACTGGTGCGATTACCCAGACAGCTTGTGGAATCAATGTATATCCTGGCGACATCGGGGCCGATCCAGGTAAGGTTGGAATAATCACAGGATTCCAAGGCAATGGTTCGTAAATCCAAACACGGCCATTGAATAGATACTCGACTGACAATTCTTGAAAAATCCCCCAACTGGACATAATTCCGAGTTCTTTTGAATTGAATTTCTGGAAAAGTTCACCATCTATCCATCGATGGCAGAGATATACACCGAACATGAAAATGGCACCGTCCCAAATCGAATGCGACACCTTGCGTGGCCATCCATCCAGGCCCCATGGCCACTCCACAGCTCCATGCAAAAATTCAGGGCCCAAGAAGAGAAATGTGAATTCCCATGTTGATCCAATCAGTGTACCCAACCAGAACGCATACAGATAGGCTAGGGAAATTTTTCCTGTGTGATACAACCAGTGAAACAAGACTACAAAAAAGACAGCTAATGAAAAATCAGCAATCATCAAGAAAGTCGCTAGTAGCTCCATAGTCACTCTTAGTCAGTGCTCACCATAGTACCATTGGTCGCGCAGACGAATCCATGCGTCACCGGCTCCGGTTGTGAACGTGACAGTAATCCGAGCCAGACGTAGCGTACAGTCTGCATCGGCCACCACGTACGAGTCCGCTTCCGGTTTCCGCTATGCACCTAGTCGGTTTCACCTTCTTCTTCTCCTTCTTCGGCCCCGACTTCGCGGCGACCCATTTCTGAGGCTTCGCTTCCTTCTCAGGCTTCGCTAGGGGGGGCTCCCGATTCAGCGAGGCGGTGGTCATGTTGCGGTGATGGGTGCATAACTCGACTAAGTTCCCGGGGTCAGACAAGAGTGCGGGGTCGAGCCCCTTGTTCATGATACGTCCCTGAGCGATGATGTGGTGCCATTCCGTCGGCTTTCTCCGGCACCCGGTGATGCTGCACCTGCCGGTCTTCTTCGGCATCTGGGCCATGTTACGTCGAAGGCTGCGTGGGCCTTCAACCCTCTAGTTCGTCTGTTAATAGAAATGTCAGTACACGCCGGAGTGCTCCTGCATCCTTCTGTACCAGCCGGACACGACCTGATGGCTCTCGACTATATCGAATCCATTCAGGCCCTGCATCGACCGAAGAATTCCGAAGTTGGCGTAGTCAGCCCCGTTAGGCTCTTCCTCACCGAAGAAGTCCCCCTCAATTCCCTTGGACATCTCGTCCAGTTGGTACTGGAGGTTCTCACGGGGCGGGAGCTCGAACATCTTCGCTCTACTCTTGCCTACCATGCGCATAATGAAGCCCCCTAGCCACTTGTTAATCAGGCGGCTACCAAACGAGAAGTTGTCAACCCTGGTCACGTAATCGAGGGCCTGGAGGGAGGTCTTGTACGAGGTGTAGATCACTGCGACGATGGATTTCCCTAGGATCTTGTTGGAGAAGTTCATCCACCGGTCCTGCTCGGGATCCTCGCCCATTCGCGGAAACGATCCCGAGTCATTGGCATCGATGTAGTGGAGGATGTAGTTCGAGTCAGTCACCTGGGTGCCATCGACGTCGACGAATACTGGCACCATGCCCCAGTCAGACCACTTCAGCTGCGTCTTGAAGGTAGGGTCGACCTCGACCTTAGAGTACTCGATGCCCCTGGAGCCCAGGAGTGCCTTGACCTTGAAGCAGAACGGGCAGGTCTCGAAGCAGTACATCGTCGGGAGGCCGTCAACCACCCTTTCGGGAACCAGATCCTCCTGCACTCCCGAAGGCGGTTTCTTCTCAACGGGGACCTCTGTCATGGCAATGCGTCATAACTAGCACTTGTGAATCCATCGAAAGGGCACTGTCATCTCAATCCACATCGTCGACATGGACGGAGGGCTCGGATGGGTACTTTCTCTAATGTGGGTATTCGAAAGGGGGCCGCATTGAAACACACTTAGGAATTATGCTCTCTCAGCACTTCACAAACCTGAACTTTGTATTCGTCGTAGAAAGTTGTTCGCCCCTTCATCCTAGCTTCCGAGTGCTCAGCATTGTTTCGCCACACTAGTTGGCCCTCCATCGACTCGAATTCGACTATCGTCACTCGTTCGCCGTCTTCGGCCGTGAAAGACTTGTGAGAAATGTATCCAGGCATCGTCTGAGCCAGTGCGCTCATTCGTTCGGCCATCTCTGCGTAATCGTCACTGATATCTGGATTGAGTCGGGAACGAAATACTGTAACTATCATCATCTCTACTCCTATATTGTCCTCTTTCAGCAGGAGGTCTTTCATGATACGGGTGACTCAAACGGATTACTATCCTGCGAGCAATGGGGTTTCATTGGTTCGATTTCAGGACCAAGTGAGTGCAGATGCATCCATTGTAGCCAACCTGCAGGTCATGCCCTCACATAACCAACCCCTCCATTCTGATTCACCGCGGTCCTTGTCATTCATGGGCTCACAACTGGAGACGACCAACTGATTCCAAGCAGAGGTACGCCTTAGATTCTCGACTTCGGCAGGTTCACTCCCCGAGTGATGGATGAACCAGACTTGGCCGAGTTCAACAAGTCCTTGGGCAGCGCAGATTAGAGCCCAGTGGCCACCAGCTCTGGCGACTAGGTCGCCCCCTACACTGATTATCGCTTTCTCGGCCGATCTCCTCCACTCATCGGCTTGTGAGTGATCAGGCCATAGCAGCAACAGGATTCGTAGCAGTTCAACCACCACCGCGGTAGCACCCGGTACCGCAGAATCGGAGACGGACCTCTGTCTGACTGGAAGTTCAGTGTGGTCGGCACTGGTCATCCAGAAGCCACCATCAGGATCGGCGAATATTTTGAGCAACTGGCTGGTAATCTCATGGCTTCGATGTAAACATTCCTTGTTATCCCAGCGTATTCCCCAGCGCAACAGACCGAGTGCAGTCCATGCATAATCATCTAGGAAACCTGGCCCCCCCAGAGTATCTCCCCTTCGTGTGCGAAGGATGTCCTTACGAGACAGGAACTCCTTGCATATATGCTGGCCAATGCTCTTGGCATCATCTTCGGGTAAATCTGCACAGGCGACCAGCAGCATGCCGTTCCACGCGGTAAGCACCTTGTCATCTGTGCCGGGCCGGGCTCGCTCGGACCGCTTTTCGAGAAGGTGAATACGTAGGTCTTCATCATCATCCAGCCCGCTGACCTCATGTAGAGATAGTACGCTTCGGCCACTGTTCTCGAAGTTACCCTGCTCGGTGATTCCGAAGCGTTCGCAGGCCACTGTATCCCCGGCCTGTTCGGGAGTCCACAAGTAGAATTCTCCTTCCTCAGATTCCCCGTCCTCTCCGACCGAGTCAGCATCGAGAGTCGACCACACACCTCCGGAGGGATCTAGCATCTCATTGCTAATCCATTCTAATGTCAGTCCTATTACCCTGTCATTCTGACTTCCTATTCCGAGGCGACGTGCCTTCTCGTGAATCGCCAGCATCAGGGCGTTGTCGTAAAGCATCTTCTCGAAGTGGGGGACTGCCCATTCAGCATCCACACAATACCTATGCCAGCCACCTGCGAGATGGTCGAATAGGCCACGGGTCGCCATAACGTCCAACGAATGAGATACGATCTCTTTCTCTCCTGCACGTAGCAAGCCTTCCATCTCCATCGGGTGCGGAAACTTCGGAGCGCCCCCTATTCCTCCGTTAACAGGATCGTAGATCCTCTTGGAGTGGGCCAGCCCAGTCAATATGGATTCCTTGACCAGAGACTCAACATCTTGTGATGATTCCCCCCCTATCGATGATTTCTGGATTTGCTCTGTAATCAGTTCCGAGGAGTTGATGACTTGCTCACGTTTCTCCTGCCATGCCTGCACGACGCTCTCGATCAGTTGTCCCCATGATGGTTTGTTGTAGCGTTGTACGGGGGGGAAGTAGGTGCCGGCGAAGAACGGTTTGAGCGTGTCCGGGTCGACAAATACATTCAGCGGCCAGCCTCCACTGCCCGTGTAAATCTGGCACGCCGCCATATACAGTGCATCGATATCCGGACTCTCCTCGCGATCGACCTTGATGCAGACGAGTGATTCATTCATCTGTTTAGCCATCAGTTCATCATTGAATGATTCGTGCTCCATCACGTGACACCAATGACAGGCGGCATACCCGATGGATACGAGCAGGGGTCGGTCTAGTTTCTTGGCTAGTTCAATGGCTTCCTCATCCCATGGTTGCCAAGAGACTGGATTAGAGGCGTGCTGGAGCAGATATGGCGAGGTACATCCGCCGAGTCGGTTGGTAATCTCATCTGCCATGGTGCGCCATCGCGTTTAGGCACATGAACCCAATGACTCATCCCTGCGTCACAACCGCCCGACGAAATGGAGCCACGAATAAATATCAACAAGGAGAGCTAGTGTGGGCACGTAGATTGCCTACTTGAACCATCTATTATCTATGCGTAATTTTCGCTAGCGAATGAGTCTCCCTTCAGTCAATCCCTGAATACCGCTCAAAATTCCTACTCCTCATACTAAATAGGGCGGGCAGTCGCGGCCGGACAGAGGTATATCATGGTCCAATTTTCAGATTTTGGAATTGATCCTAGTTTGATAGAGGCATTGCGGAATGAGGGCATAGTGGAACCGTTCGAGGTGCAGTGCGAAGCGATACCACACGCGATGCTGGGAAGGGACATATGCTGCAGGGCCCCGACCGGTTCCGGCAAGACGCTCGCATTCGCCCTACCACTGATCTCCAGGACCGCCGAGGCCAAGCCAAAAAGGCCTACCTCACTTATTCTCACTCCAACACGGGAACTCGCCGAGCAGATTCGTAACGTCCTGCACCCCCTCGCAACCTCGGCTGGCATGGGTGTCTTGTCGGTCTACGGAGGGACTCCGTACAAGGGGCAGTTGAGGAAGCTTGGTCGCGGTGTCGAGATATTGGTCGCCTGTCCAGGCAGGCTAATCGACCTGTTGGACAGGGGTGCACTACGCCTCGACAATGTGGGAGTCGTAGTACTGGACGAGGCCGACAGGATGGCTGACATGGGCTTCATGGAACCAGTCTGCTCGATACTGGACAAGTGCAGGCCGGACCGGCAGACCATACTATTCAGTGCCACTCTGGACGACGACGTCACGGAGATAGTAGACTCGTACCAGGACAATCCTGTGAGGATCGGGATCGGTCCCGAGGAATTGAGCATGGATAGCATGCAGCACCTGTTCTGGAAGGTCAACTTCCGAGGAAAGGCAGACCTGTCCGCATACATTACCGAGAAGTGTGGGCGGAGCATCATATTCTGTAGGACTAGAGCCGGAGTGAACAGGCTCGGCGATGAGATGAGCGAAATAGGTTCGTCATTCACCACTCTGCACGGTGGGATGAACCAGAAGCAGAGGGACAAGTCGATGCGGAAGTTCAGCGCCGGTCGTGCGCGAGTACTGATAGCTACTGATGTCGCATCCCGTGGTATTGACGTGAATGACGTCAGCTGCATTATCCATTTCGATCCTCCCGAGAATGGTAAGGCGTACAAGCACCGCAGTGGGAGGACCGCTCGGGCCGGTTCGAGCGGCACTGTCGTCTCACTCGTGCAGGGGTCACAGAACAGGAAGTACCGTAGGATCCAGGACGAGGTGGGAATAAAGTGCAAATTCACCCAGCCTGATGTCGATATGTTGGAGGAGAGGGATTTCGTGCTCGCCCCACCCGGCGAACCCGAGCGACGAGAAAAGTCCAGAGGCTTTCGTAACAACAGAAAGAGGGCGAGGAGATCTAGGAAGAGCACCCATTACAAGTCCTCGAATCACGGCTCCGGGCATTCAAAGGGCCGCCGGAAGGGGAAGCGGAACGGCCGGTCCCGCCGCAAACTGAAGAAAGCGGACTCCAGAGCCTAGTCGAGATTCAAGATCTTGTCCACACTGAGTATGTTGAGGGGCATTCGTTTTCATCATCGGAGTCTAGACTCTCTATAACCTCTTCAGACCATTCGCTCCTATCCCACCCGGGGAATTTGACATCCCCGCTATCATTGGTGTGAACGGTGGTCACGTGAATCTCACCGACCCTATCGAGGAACATCTCGTAGACCTGCGCTCCTCCGATGACCCAACACTCCTCACTTCCCTCGGCGAAGGCCAACTCGATTGCTCGTCCCACATATAGTGCGGTCTCAGCACCCTCTGCCAACCATCCGGTGTCTCGCGACATTACGATGTTGACACGTTCGGGCAACGGTCTGAACGAGTCTGGTAACGAGTCCCAAGTTTTCCTTCCCATGATTACCGAGTTGGACCCAGCCCCCTCTGTAAGGCGCTTGAATCGGGCCATGTCGCTCGCTAGCCTCCAAGGGAGACGATCTTCCCTACCGATGAATCCGCCCTCATCCATCGCGACAATCATTGCCATCTTCATTGGTTCACCTCAGACAGAGATCGGGGCCGAGATGTGCGGATGGTGGTTGTAGTCCGTAATCTCAATACTCTCGTTGGAGAAGTCATCAATTATTCTAACAGAGGGGTCAAGCCTCAATGTTGGCAACTCAAGAGGCACACGATCAATCTGCTCGCGGGCCTGATCGAGGTGATTGAGATAGAGGTGACAATCCCCTCCTGTCCAAATGAATTCGCCAGGCTCGAGGTCGCACACCTGAGCCATCATGCAGGTTAGCAGGCTGTACGAGGAGATGTTGAATGGCACACCGAGAAATGCATCAGCGCTTCTTTGGTAGAGTTGGCACGAGAGTTTCCCGTCATTGACGTAGAATTGGAAGAAGGCATGGCAAGGCATCAGAGCCATCTCATCGAGCTCGCCAACGTTCCATGCCGAGACGATGATACGCCGACTGTCAGGGGTATTTCGAATCAGGTCGATGGCGTTCTCAATTTGGTCGATTATTCTGCCGTCGTCAGCCTCCCATTTCCGCCACTGCTTACCGTATACAGGCCCAAGGTCTCCATCCTCGTCGGCCCATTCGTTCCAGATTCGAACCTTGTTGTCCTGCAAGTAGCCGACGTTGGTGTCCCCAGAGATGAACCACAGCAACTCGTGGATAATACTCGGCCAGTGTACTCGCTTAGTGGTCACTGCCGGGAAGCCCTCGGAGAGGTCGAAACGCATCTGGTGACCAAACACCGAGATAGTCCCCGTCCCCGTACGGTCTCCCTTCTCCTCGCCCTCCGCGAGAATCCGACGCAAGAAATCCAGATACTGCTGCATATGCCTACTGACCTGTACGTCGGAAGTCCATCAAGGATGCGGCTTGTTCCGTCGACCAACATCTGAGTCAGAGACGGTGTGATCTAACTTACCATGATCACACAAGAGTTGATGGCTGACTTCTATTGCCCCCTGATATGCGAAACAGGAGTATGGCTGGCTTGTTCATGGTGGCCCTGCTGGCCACTGCCACAACAGCCCCACCTGTCTCTGCCGAGTGGGAGGACGACAATTGGCTGAGTAACATAATTGGCCCAGAGAGATTGGCTCACGGAGACGAGTTCGGATGCCACGGCTACGAAGGAGTCGTCACTGCCGAGGAAATTTGGGTCATCGAGGCCTGTAAGGGCTACATCGCCGAATTTACCAACGCCTCACGCTGGGACCCGTATCCAATATCGTTCGGAGTTCCCGGGCAGCATCTCGACGAGGTCACTGCTACCGCTCTGGTCGAAGCCGGTTTCGAAATCGTAGGCGATCTGCTGACGGAGGCGCCCGAGGGCCTCACTACTATGACGAGGAATGGGGGCAGCTTGGAGCAGGGAGTGGCAGACCGAGAACTGCTTGAATCAGTTGAGGAGGATGCCCTAGTTAGCATCTATTGGGAAGCGAGGAAGGATGACCTCAAGTTGAGGGAGGATGAAGGGGTGATGTCATGGCTTGAGCAGCAGGATGTCTGGTTCACTACCTGGGGCGAGTGGCACCACCACCGAATGTCGGGCAACGAGGTCGTCGTAACCGTCGAGGGAAGTACCATCACAGCTACACTCCCAAATCAATCATCGTGGGCCGTTCCCGGCACAGTAAGGCTGCAGTTTGACACGAGAGTGGTTCGAGTCACTGATTTCTCAGGCATGGACTTGATGGTTATTGAAGCGAATCAGCGTAACCTCCTAACCGGCTGGAGTGAGACAGCAGATGGATTGCTCCTGACGATAGAGCCGGGCATGACTGCTTCTATAGAACTCGATGGTGAGCCCAATTCCGCCCTGTCTACGCCGCAGGTTACGTTCAACGGACTGCACCATGCCGTGACCGTGGTCGGCCACCATACCACCAATCTGTTCCAGTGGTCCTCGGACTTCCAGAAGTCCGACCTCGTGTTCACGTGGCTCATAGAGAGGCCAGCAGATATTGAGATGAATTGGGCTCTCCCTGTGATTGCAGCAGCAGTGCTGATTGCAGTGCCAGTGAGCATCAACTACCTTGTCAAGAGAGATCAGAGAGAGCTCTTTGAATAGTCACAATTCTATATCAGGTCCCTCGATTCTAACTCTCTCCGAGCGCATGGTTTGGATAATCCGAGCAACGACTCCGGGAGCCAATGCCTCGGGCGCATGCACGCCCGGAGGGAGCATCTCGGGGTCGGCCAGCCATTCCTCGACGCAGCACGCGGTCACCATCCCGGTACTGCGCGCCATTGACGAACCATCATCACCTCCGTAGTCAGCTACCCTCCACACCATCTCGGTACCATCGTGGCCCTCTGCCTTGACTTCCATCCAAGTGAATTCAGGCATCTTGTGGTCATACCACCATTCGCGCAGCAACTCATTCTCATCTAGGGTACCCGCATCCCTCTCATCGATGAATCGCTGGATATGGCCCGGCCATCGGACGGTGTACTCCGACATCTCGACGGCAGGTATCGAGCTGAGCACGCTGCGCAAACCGTCGGTCAGGAAGGCCTCCATCTGGCCATGCTCAGGGACATCAATCAGATGACGTTCTGTAAGCGCGGGTAGAACCACCTCTTCTCCATTTCTGATGACTCTTGCAGGTCTGGTATACTCTGCAATGACGTCCTTAGGTGAGAACGGAGCCATGTAGTTCCAACCTCCTGTCGGTCCGGTTGGATTGCCTCCGACCCGGACTTCACCTCTGGCCAATGGGCCCAGCCTACGATGGGCCTCTGCTAGAAGCATGTTGGACAGACCGGGCGCTATCCCCACGTCCCATAGGATACTAGTGCCCCAATCCCTCGCTTTCTCGTCATGCAGGTCAGGAGTATCATCACTAAAACTGAGATCAACCGTCCTGTAGCCCTGCTCATTCAGTGTATTCATTGCAATCTTCCCTATATCTCCTGGTAGCATATTGACGACTATATCCACCTCTGCGTACTCATTCAGTTTCTCGCAGTGGTCCAAAGCGTCGCCGTGATGAATCATCACTCTAGGGTATCCAACTACCTTTGGTCGTGGATTCATGTCGTGCACGTGCACGTCATGCCCCTTATCGGCCAACCTGCATGCGACGTAAGAGCCCACGAGCCCGGCCCCAATGCAGTGTATCGATGCCATGGGGGTTCGAAGGCGGTTACATACTTCGGTCTAACGGTTGGACTCTTGGCGGCTTTGAGGGGCGATGCCTTGATTGAGGGCATTGCAGGCCACGGGACGTGGCGGAAGGCGAACGCATAGATCCATGGTCATCCGAACAGTCGCAGGACTATGCGAGAATTATCGAACAGTTCGGCCTCGATACAGTGAATCCCTCTGAACTCCCGAATCCGGGTATGTTGCACCGTCGAGGTATCGTATTTGCCCATCGTGATCTCGACGTAATTCTCGGCTGCATCCAGCGGGCAGAGCCCTTCGGGGTTTTGACAGGTCTGATGCCCAGTGGCAGGATGCACCTAGGTCATTCTATGGTCATAGACCAAGTCAAATGGTTCCAAGAGCAAGGCGCCGACATCACAGTTACAGTTGCCGACCTCGAGGCACTAGCCACCCGAGGTACCTCACTCAAGGAGGGTCGCAAAACCGCCCTAAATGAGTACGTCCACAACTATGCTGCCCTCGGCCTCGATCCTGATTCCACTAAGGTCTACTTCCAGAGCTCAAGACCTGCTGTGCAACGACTTGCATTTACTCTGGGTAAAAGGACAAATCTGTCCGAGTTCGAGGCGATATACGGATTCAGTGGCGAGACCAATCTGGCTCACGTTCAGGCGCCGCTGATTCAAGTTGGCGACATCATTCATCCCCAACTGGAGGACTTCGGTGGATTGCGTCCCATCGTAGTCCCTGTCGGTATCGATCAAGACCCCCATCTGAGACTCACTCGTGGTATTGCAGGAAAGACCCATTGGTTCAATGTCAAGCCACGTAAGGAAGGAGGTCTGACGGTGGCGCTATCGGTGCAGGAGGGCAATCAGCGAGCACTAGGCGTCATCGGTGGAAAGGTCGACGATTCAGCGAGGGCCATTCTCTTCGATCGAATGGCAGGGGCACTCGCCCCCCTAGGCTTTGCTGATATGCTCGCCAATCCTAAGTACGGCACACTCGACATCCCCGGCGCTACGCTTGACGACCGCGCACGTGTGCGAATGCAAATGCTTGCCCTAGAGCGCGAGCTAGGTGGCATGGGTTTGATGCCACCCTGCTCGACCTACCACAGGTTCGCTGTGGGTATGACAGGGAATAAGATGTCCTCCTCACAGCCGGAGACAACAATTTTCATGGACGAGTCGATTGAGGAGATGGAAGTGAAGGTCAAACGGTCATTCAGCGGGGGTCAATCTACTGTAGAGGAGCACCGCCGCCTCGGCGGCGACTGTTCCAAGGACGTGGCCTTCCAGTACCTCCAGTTTTTCTTCGAGCGCGATGATAACGCCCTGTCTGAAATCAAGGCAGAGTACGAGAGCGGTCGAATGCTCGCCGGAGAAATCAAGCAAATCTGCATCGATAGGGCCACAGAGTGGCTGCACGAACTGACCGAACGTAGGGACATGTGGTCTGACAGGCTAGATGAATTCCTCGCCCCTGATGCCCTCTAGAGGTCATCTACGTCGAACACTGGAATGGATGGGCCTGTCTGTAACTTCGATAGTTCGTCCTCTGTGAGCTCTCTCGGGTTCGCATCATCATGAAGAATCTGACTGTGCCCCATCGGATCCAAGAGTAGGAGTTCAACAGATCCCTGTCCAGCGCTGATTCTCCTGATCTCTCGCAGAAGGATATCGCATTGTTCAGCGGTATCATCATCCTCAGCTTGCCTACGAAGCATCATGATGACATCTCCAAAACGGTTGAACACGCCTTCGATGTTGGAGATGTAACCCGAAGAACTGTTTCCCGGAGAGGCTTCAAGGGCCAGTTCGACCAGCCTCACTGTGCATGATGAGGAGCGTACTACCCTCGCACTCAAATGTTCAGGCGAATTTACTTTGAGACTCCATCCGCCAGGCTTACTACCTTCGGCGGGGATGAAGTCGGTATGCTTCCAACCGCATGAGTCACAAAGTATGGTCAACTGAGTATGTTCTCCGAAATATGGTATCTCGGAAGTGTGCGCTATCATTGTCAATTCTTTGCCGTAATCGCAAACCGGGCATGGCTGCTCGATACGGCTCTCGATGGAATCACCTCAGAAGTACATCGATGTACCCTCGGACTTCCGAGTGCTCTCGAATTCAGAGGGTAGAAGCAGAAGTCGCGAATCCCCTAGTCTGACTACCTCACCGCATAAGTCATCCTCTACGAAGCCCCTAAGCCTCTCTACCGCTGTCTGCAGCTCAAGCTCCCGGCTTAGCATCCTGCTCATCTCCACGATTACTAGGTCTCCATCTGATACCCAGTCCATCACCATGGATACACCGGTGATATCGTCGAGTATTGCCCGGTGGACGATGGCGTCACCAGTTCCTCTGGATACGGGGGCGTCGGGGTATCTATCTGCAAGGTCGTGGTAGTTCTCGCCGGGCTCCATAACCATGCCCGTATCATCCGGGATGCTAGGCATCTCTATCCAGCGCGGCCCACTTGCCTCGCCCTTAGCCACGACTGTCCGCTTCTACGCGCCGCCTTGACTTCTGCGGTAGGGCACAGCGCGTAAATCACGTTTACACCCATTCCACGATTTTCCAGTCCCCCCTCCCGTCGCATTCATAAGGGGCCCGAAACGAGTCGGGTTCGCTGGGGACTTCCCTGCAGCAGGTGGCTCAATGAACGATTCCATGGATGTCGTCAAGACCGGAACCAGTACCATCGGGATTACTTTTGATGGTGGAGTGGTGGTCGGGGCTGATCACAGGGCCACTATGGGGCACTTCATTGCCAATAAGAACGTGCAGAAGGTATTCAAGATTTCAAACACAGTGGCTCTGACTACTGCAGGACTGGTGGGCCACGCTCAGTCGCTATCTCGCACTCTCACGGCCGAATTGCGCCTTTATGAGCTCAAGCACGGTACCTCAATGACCGTGAAGGGCGCCGCTACACTAACTGCCAACATTCTAGTTGGCCGACCGCATTACGTCCAACTTCTAATCGTAGGTGTGGATGATTCCGGTTCTAGTGTCTATAGTATAGACTCGGCCGGTGGCTCGATTCCTGACGTCTACTGTGCTACCGGTTCTGGCAGCCCCTACATGTACGGAGTGCTCGAGGATCAGTTCACAGAGGGGATGTCCGCGGACGAGGCCCTGCGTGTCGCCGCCAAGGCACTGCTCGCCTCCGCTCAGCGCGACGCCGCCAGCGGCAACGGAATGGACCTCGTCGTCATCACCCCTGACATAGGCTTCAACCAACTCTCCGAAGACGAGGTATCAAACCTCCTGTCTGGAATCTAAATCCCCTCCCGGCCAAGTGCCAACCTCCCATTCTGGTGGGTGACAAGTACTGCCGTGAGCATAGCAAGGATGTGAACGAATGCGCTTTACGTTGAGTGAATTGAAGAAGAAAATTTCGAAGTTAATACCCAAGGATGTCGACTACGAGGTCGACTTAGAGGCTGGCTCGATTTCGATAGTGACCAAGCAGCCAGGGGCATTCAGCGGCTCTGGTGATAACCTCACGGTTAGAATAGCGAAGACCATCAAGCGTCGTGTAGTCATCAGGCCCCATGCCGATATAATGGTCGACGAAAATGCAGTTCATGACGCGGTCGCGCGACTGATTCCTCCCGATGCCGATGTTCGCAAGACCTGGCTCGACCCCGCTCTCAGTCAAGTTATCCTTGAATGCGACGATCCCTCCGTAGCTGTTGGCCCAAAGGGTTCGAACATCAAGGCTCTGCGTGATGAGATTGGTTGGCTAGTTGATGTGGTCAGGGCGCCTGCCATAGGAAGTCGAACCCAGCATGACATTCGACGATACCGCAAGGAGATGGCAGATGACAGGAAATCACTGTTAAGGAAGTTCGGCACCCGCATCTACCGCCACCCAAGGCCCGGTGAGCCATGGGTCAGGATCACTGCACTGGGCTCTTACAGAGAGGTCGGCAGGGCGATGCACCTAGTCACTACCAACGAGTCTAAGGTACTCGTAGATTGCGGGGCGAAGCCAACCACCAAACGCAGCGAGGTAGAGCCCTTCTTCACCGCTCCTGAGTTACTCCCACTGGACAATTTGGACGCGATTGTGATTACTCACGCGCACATAGATCACATTGGTATGCTCCCAGTTCTGTTCAAGTACGGCTACAGGGGTCCTGTCTACTGCACGCCACCGACTCGTGATCTCATGACATTACTCCAGATTGACTACATCAAGGTCGCTCGGGCGGAGGGTAACGAACCACCATACTCAAAAGCCGACATACAGGAATGCATCAAGCACGTTGTTGATGTCAACTGGGGCGACAAGACGGATATATCGCCGGACATAAAGATGACAATGGAGAATGCCGGACACATTCTCGGTTCATCCAGCGTCTACATGCAAATCGGAGAAGGTAAGGGCGAACACAAGCTGCTGTTCTCAGGCGACATCAAGTACGAGAAATCATGGCTCTTCGATGCAGCAACAGTCAGGTTCCCCAAGGTCGAGACACTAGTAATAGAATCGACTTACGGCGGACCTCAGGACATTCAGCCCACAAGGCAGCAGGCCAGCCAAGAGTTGCATGACCTCATCATCGACGCACTTGGGAGAGGGGGCAAGATATTCTGTCCTGTATTCGCAGTCGGTCGATCTCAAGAGGTCATGATAGCAATAGATCAGTTATTCAAATCGGGCAACGTCAAGCCTGTTACTGTTTGGCTCGACGGAATGATATCCGAGGCCACAGCGATTCACTCCAGTCATCCGAACTTCCTCAATAGGGACCTCCGCCGTCAGATGCTAAAGGGAGGTCCCGAGAACCCCTTCAATTCATCATGGTTCAAGCAGGTCGATTCGCGCGAGCAGAGGGATGCGATACTCCTCGACCCTAGTCCCTGTATTGTCCTCGCTACCAGTGGGATGATGACCGGAGGTCCTATTGTTGAGTACTTCAAACACTGGGCACCTGAGCCCGGTTATACTCTGTGCTTCGTTGGCTACCAGGCCTCGGGAACGTTGGGCAGGCGTCTGCAGCAAGGTCATGCCCAAGTTCCTCTGATGGACAAGGGGCAGACCCTGATGATTGATATCAGGTGCAACATGGTGACCATAGACGGCTTCAGTGGCCATTCGGACAGGAACCAGCTCTTCGATTACGTCTCGGCTCTGAATCCGATCCCTCGCAAGATTATCTGTCATCACGGAGATCCTCAGACCTGCAACGCCTTCCGGCAAGGTCTGAGGGAGCGCTTCAGGGTGCAGACCTACGCTCCTGCTAATTTGGAGACACTCAGACTCACGTGATTACAGGACCGGAATGTCGAAGCCGGATTCTATTGGATCAGGAACATCCTTTTCTCCTTCCTCGGAACCCTCGTCATCCGACCAGTCTTCGATTCCTTCTGAATCAGTACTCTCCCAAGGTACCGTAGGACTGAGCGCCATCATCAGAGCCAGCGGAGTCAGCAAGAGAAATCCCCATGCCTCAGCGGTGAGCGTACCCTCGGCAACGAAGCTATTCGCCGACATCCCTACTAGAAGCACGGCGAGCACCCAACCGACAACTACTCTGAGTCCAACCATGCACCCCGCACGGGCCCGAGATACATCAAATCGGCCCAGTAACGCTCGGGACAAACTATTGTACCGCGATATTGTGGTTCTAGCGTGGATGAAGTCTGGATACTAGTCAAGTGCATCTGCGGCAACTTGTTTGGTTCTAGAAAAGCTTCGTTCTCATCATGCCCCCGATGTGGCTCCTCAAAGGGTAAGACGCAGAGGGAGTTCCAGTCTCCTAAGAGCCTCGCCGAGGCGGTGGCTGCATCCAATCTTCCTTTACAGATTAGTCAGGAGGTAGAGTCCCGTATCGCCGCTGAGCAGAGCCGGAGGGCTGTCCTGGGAGAGAAGACCAGAGGAGGTCCGGAGGCTATACGCAGTATTATGCGCCTGTCAACCGGAAGCGACGGCAGGTTGACTATCAAAAAACTCTCCTCAGAATTGGAAAAAGAGGGCTACGCCGAACCGTCAGCAGAGCAGGTCATCGGGCAGGCCGAGATGGAAGGTATCCTATTCATGGCCGACTCCGAAAGTTGGTACTGGCTCTAGTAACCTTCATGCTGCTCATTCTAGTGGATGGGACTCAGGGCCCGTGGGTTAGTCTGGCTTATGCTAGATCGTTTGGGACGATTTGACCCAGGTTCAAATCCTGGCGGGCCCACCATCTCAGACGCCTGTCTGCGAAGCCATCGAGCGTGCAGGTCACCCTTGCGAAGCCAGGGCCTCCGGGCACGTCGAAGGCGTAACCGTTCCAGGCTGCCAGAGCCTC
>DAGM01000051.1:1683-6863 GCA_002495735.1 Euryarchaeota archaeon UBA54 | reverse complement strand
TGCGTTAGATGCTCAATCATTCACAGTGACATGCATCAAGCGGACCTCGTTCAGAGGACTGTCTCCTCCACTTGTCTGGACCTCACTGATAGCTGTGACATGATCTAAGCCGCTGATTACCTGGCCGTAGACCGTATGGCAGGAGTTGCCTTGAGCCGCGCAATCCTTTCCAGATTCCCAATCGAGGTGAGAAGGGGTGCTATCTCCTGGCACGATGTAGAACTGGCTGCCATCCGTGTTGAGTCCTGCATGGGCCGCAGCTAATGCACCTGGGATGTGCTTGAGGCCGTTAGTGTGCTCTCCTTCAAGTGACCAATCTACTTGGTTGCATGAATCGGAACTGTGTCTATTTCCTGAGTGGTCAAACTCGTCACCGTTGCACCAACCGTACCACTTCGCGGTATGTCCTCCAGAACCGAAGTCGCCTCCTTGAATCATGAAATCATCAATGATTCTGTGGAACTCTGTGAAGTCGTACCTAAATTCTTCAGCGAGGAGGAGAAAGTTCTCCACGTGAAGCGGCGCCTCATTTGGATAGAGTTCAATCTCGACGAACGCTATGACTCTCTCGTTACTTCCAGTTGGCATGTACGATATCTCAAGGGTGACCACAGGGTTATCCTCAGGTGTGTCGAAGAAATCTGGAATCACCTTGAACGAGACCAGCACCAGCATGAAGGCCACTAGGAATGTGACCAGCCCCAATGGAGTCGGGTTGCCTTCGTCGAAGATTTGCAAGCCAACACCCAAGGATACTGCCTGCTCATCCATCATCGAAGAGAGTTTGTTCATGCGCCGCCTAGTCTCCTTGTCCTTGGGGTCGAAGTTTAGCGCCTTGCGGTAGTTCTTGTGGGCACGCTGCCAATGGCGCTTCTGGTTGGCAGTGTCTTGCTCTCCGAGGGCCGTACCTGCGTCGGCTGCGAAACGCAAGGTCCTCGCCTTCTGAGCACCGTCCTCACAGACATCCCAAGCCACAGAGCGCAGTAATTCCAAGGCTTTCTCCGGCTCTCCGGATTCGGTCAGGGCGGTGGCCTCGACCCATGCAATCTGTAGCGCCTCGGGGATGGACATAGAGCGGCGGAAAGCGAACTCATTGAAAATGCCAACGGACACGCAATCGTCCTGAATCCTATGAATTGGCAACGGTAATGGCTAATACCGGATTATTACCGGGTCGTCTTGCGCGAACCCCTAGGTAGTGCCGAGCCGAGCCATGGAGAAGCAGGAAACGATGGAGCGTATCTACAACGACTTCACTATCAATATAGCAACGGCGAACGGGACAGGTTCCCAGTCCGCTAACCTGATTGTGCTCAATTCGATGTTCCAGATGGGCGTTCCAGTCAGTGGGAAGAACCTCTTCCCAAGCAATATCTCGGGACTTCCGACCTGGTTCATTATCCGCGCAAGTGATCTAGGCTATCAGGCACCAGGTGACAAGGCGCACATCCAGGTCTTGATGAACAAGGACACCTGGCACAAGGATCTCGAGCGCATTGAGCCCGGAACCATCGTGATTTACAACGAGGATGCCAAACTCCCCGTGGACAGGGATGACTGTCCCTCATACGGCATGCCGATGACTAAGATGGCGAGGGGGATTAATCCGAAACTGGCTCGCCTGATGTGTAACATGTACTATGTCGGAGCACTCGCCCATCTGCTAGAAATTGACGATGCTGTAATCGACGAGTCCTTGAATAACCAGTTCAGGGGCAAAGAGAAAGCCATCGAGTTGAACCAGAGAGCCATTAGTGAGGGTCGCGCCTACGCTGCAGAGAACTGGGGAGGCCCCATACCGTATTGCGTCAAGGCTCGCGACAAGAATCCAGATACATTCCTTGTGGAGGGCAATGAGGCTGTAGCACTGGGTTCAATCTTCGGCGGAGTGAACATGCTCTCATGGTATCCAATCACCCCCTCTTCATCTCTAGCTGAGAGTGTCATCGAATGGTTACCTAAACTCAGAGAAGGTGATGATGGTGGTGCGACATGCGCCGTTATTCAGGCCGAGGACGAGTTGGCCGCCGCTGGCATGGTAATCGGTGCCGGCTGGGCGGGTGGTCGCGGAATGACCTGCACCAGTGGCCCGGGCATCTCACTGATGTCCGAGTTCATCGGGCTGGCCTACTTCGCAGAGGTGCCTGGTGTAATCTGGGATGTCAACAGGGTCGGCCCTTCCACCGGCCTTCCGACTCGTACTCAGCAGGGTGATTTGTCGATGCTGTACGAAGCCAGTCACGGAGACACCCAGCACATCGTGGTGATTCCCGGTACCGTCGACGAGTGCTTCGAGTACGGCTGGAGGGTCTTCGACTACGCTGAGAGGTTTCAGACCATCGTGTTTGGTTTCAGTGATCTCGATCTCGGGATGAACCAATGGTCCACAGCGGGATTTCAGTACCCAGATTCTCCGATGGACCGAGGCAAGGTACTGCGCACCCGAGAAGAGGTCGATGCAGTTGCGAACTACGGGCGATACAGAGACGTAGACGGGGACGGTATTCCCTACAGAACTCTACCTGGCAGCGGCCTCGATCCCATTCTTTACCGAGGAACAGGGCACGACGAGGACGGTGTCTACTCAGAGGACCCGGATGTCTACTACGCCACCATCTCGCGCCTGCGCAGGAAGATTGACGGCGCTCGCGACCTACTTCCTGCTCCGATTATCAGGGAAGAAGAGAAACAGCAAATCGGGATTGTATACTACGGCTCGATGGAGAACTCCATCACTGAGATTGATGACATGCTGGAATCGACCGGTCTGTCGGTCAGCACCTGCCGTGTCAGGGCCCTACCTTACCACTCAGAGATCGAGGGCTTCATTGAGAGGCACGACAAGGTCATCGTCCTCGAGATAAACCGAGATGGACAGCTCTATGGTATCCTGCGCAAGGAGCTGCCGGTGCATCTCCTCTCTCGCCTTCACAGTGTGGCCTACACCGATGGCATGCCTCCTCGTGCACGTGTCTACGCTGACAAGATTCTTGAGACGTTGGAGGTTACTGTATGAGCACCATCAAACTCAACGTAATCGACCTAGAGAAGTCGGAATACACCGGAGGTAAATCGTCACTGTGCCCCGGATGCGGCCATGACCAGATATCCAATGTCATCATCCAGGCAGCGTGGGAGAACGGTATTCCGCCCGAGGGCATCGCCAAGATGAGTGGAATCGGGTGCTCTTCCAAGACTCCAGCCTACTTTCTCGGCAAGAGTCACGGTTTCAACACCGTGCACGGTAGGATGCCATCTGTCACGACCGGTGCCAGTATGGTCAACAAGAGTCTGGCCTTCATCGCTGTCTCAGGCGACGGAGATACCGCCAGTATCGGTATCGGACAGTTCGTCCACGCGATTAGGCGCAACCTCGACATGGTCTACATCATTGAGAACAACGGAGTATATGGTCTGACCAAGGGGCAGTACAGTGCCACCGTAGAGAAGGGATCCAAGAAGAAGAAAGGGGCGGCCAACGTGCAGCCTCCGATTGACCTGTGCGCGATGGCCATCAACCTCAGATGTAGTTTCGTCGCGCGCTCGTTCTCGGGCAGCAAGAAGCAACTGACCTCCCTAATCCGTGCGGCGATGGGTCATCGGGGAATGGCGGTCATTGACATCATCTCGCCGTGCGTCACCTTCGCCAACAACGATGAGTCCTACAAGTCCTACAATTACGTCAAGGAGAATGACGAGGTCCTGCACATGCTAGACTACATCCCCCACTTCACCCCTCTGGAGGAGGTCGACATTCCCGAGGGCGAATATGATGACATCCAGATGTTTGACGGCTCTACTCTGCGACTGGAGACATTGAGCGAGAATCATGACCCGTCGGACGCTGTCTCCGCGCTCTCAGCAATCCACAGAGCGGAAGGTGAGAACAAGCACGTGACCGGTTTGCTGTACTATGATGACAGTATGCAGACCGCCGACGAGGAGATCGGACTTACCGAGACGCCGCTTTCAGCCCTGAGTGAATCCGAGATGCGCCCCAGCGAAGCCGAGCTTGCAAGCATCAACGCGGCCTTCCGCGGAGCCTGAGTGACTTCTTTCGGCTATCGGATTCGTTGAAATAGCGAATCCGACTCCGTCACCCATTAGTCCCTTAGTGTAGTGGTCCATCATGTGGGGTTCTGGATCCCACGACCCTGGTTCGAATCCGGGAGGGACTACCATTACCGTATCACAGAGAGCGGTAGAGGATGTCCGAGACCCAAGTCACCATGATGATTATCATGAACCATCCCAATGCAGTCTTAGCCCATTTGCTGGGCTCTTTCTCAGGTGGGAATGGATCGATACCGGCCTCGATGGCCTCAGCGATAATCGCGAGTTCCTCTTCGATTGTCTCTGGGGGCTTCATGGTCTCACGGCTCCGCGGTAGGATCCCATCCCGAGACATATGACTCCTCGAGAGCGGCGAACTCCTCCTCGGTTCCCGAGAGATCGAACTCCAGAGAGTCCAGATTCTCAGAGATCCTGTTTGGCTTACTAGACTTCGGAATGGTGATTGCGCCGACATCGAAGCACCACTTGATGGCGGCTTGCGCTGGCGTGCAGCCCAGAGAAGCTGCAATCTTGGATATTCCCGGATCTGTCAACTTGTGGCCACGGGCGAGCGGGGAGTAGGCCATCACCTTCGCTCCTATGCCTTCCGTAGCTGCTCGTAGCGCCGGCCGCTGCAGCCACGGGTTGATTTCTATCTGGTTGACAGATGGCATCACGGTGGCGTACGAAACCATCGCATCTAGGTGATGTGCACCGTAGTTACTAACTCCGATTGAGCGAGTCCAGCCATTGGACAGGCACTCCTCCATACCTTGCCAGACTGGAGCCCTTACATTGAGGTCCTTAGGTGGTGCGTGGACCAAGTACAGGTCCATGTATTCCAGACCGAGGTTCTCAAGGCTCTGCTGACACCTCTGAAGCGTCTCTTCATGGCTGTTGGCGTGGGGTTGTCGTAACTTCGTCACTACGAAGATGTCCTCTCTGGGAATCCCCGACTCCCTGATGGCTTGGCCTACCTCGTCCTCGTTGCCATATGCCATCGCGGTGTCGATTAGCCTGTAGCCCTGCTCGAGTGCGTACAGCACAGATGACTTGCACTCTCCTGGCTCGCCCATCAAATAGACTCCTAAACCAAACCGCGGCATCTCGGCCTGATGCAATCTCTC
>DAGM01000051.1:1076-1308 GCA_002495735.1 Euryarchaeota archaeon UBA54 | reverse complement strand
AGATTAGATTATGTATTCAATCATTATTGTAGCGGGGTTGAAGCGTCATACCTCATCGAATGAACATGGGGGAGTTACCAGAGGGGATGGATATGCCCGAATCCAAGATTACGACCCCTCATCCGTCGGCCTCCGTGATCCTCAGCAGAGAGTGTTTCGGTGGACACGAGATACTGCTGGGGCACCGCGTCTCCGAGCTTCCCGCCTTCCCCGACCTCTGGTCGTTCCCAGG
>DAGM01000051.1:0-687 GCA_002495735.1 Euryarchaeota archaeon UBA54 | reverse complement strand
GGATCGGGTCTCTGCTTTTGCACTACTAAGAGAGATAGTCGAGGAGTTGGGTGTCGCGCCTGACGGTAGCGGCGGTTTCTGCGAGGTCAGTGCCGAAGTCAGGGAACTGGTCTGTAGCGACAAGTCGGGCTGGCTGGAGTCGATGGAGTCAGGAGAACTGACTGCTGACGGTTTCCACTGCGAGATAATCACCGAGCGAATCACACCTCCTCAGGCACCTGCTCGCTTCCATAACCTGTTCTTCCACGTTCCAACTGGTGACTCCGGCGTCACTCCGACATTTCCCCCAGGCCGCTCTGAGTTCGACGAATTCCGATGGTGGAGACCCATTGACCTGATTGCTTCATGGGAAGGTAACGAATTACGGCTGCCTCCTCCTATCGTGACGCTTGTTCGCGACCTAGTTGAGGCCATAGAGCGTGAGGGTGACTTGCAGACTGCGTGTGACGCTCTAGCAGCCAACCCTCCTTCAGGTCAGCACCGATTCGAGTACGGGCCAGGAGTTGAATGCATACTGATTCCGACAGCCACCCTCCCTCCTGCGACCCATACCAATTGCTACATCCTCGGAGAGAGGGGGGGCGAGCGCGTGATGGTCGACACTGCGGCGAGGGATGAAGAGGGGCTCGAGGAGTTGGCATTGAAGGTCCGGGAGATTCGGGATGACGACAGTTCAATCACAGCTAC
>DAGM01000004.1:5117-13451 GCA_002495735.1 Euryarchaeota archaeon UBA54 | reverse complement strand
CCTTGACCTTGTCCTTGACCTTCGCCTTGGCCGCCTTGCTCCTGCTCGGACTCGCCGCCACCTTCGGTGCCGCCGTCTCCGTCTCCGTCTTCGTTACCTTCGAAGTCAGGATCGTAGGCGTCAGGTATACCATCGCCGTCGGAGTCCGAAGACGATCCGTCATTGGGATCGTTCGGGAATGCGTCCTGGGCGTCGTTCGTCCCATCGCCGTCGGTGTCCGCGTTGTTCGGGTTGGTACCCGCAGCGTACTCCTGGGCGTTGGTCAGTCCGTCACCATCCGGATCTGCATTCGCATCGCCAGCCGAGTTAGGGTTGAGGCCGTAGGCCACTTCCCACCCGTCTGGCAAGCCGTCGTTGTCGGTATCTGCATTATTCATGTCAGTTCCTGCATTCTGCTCCTCTGCGTTGGTCAGACCATCGCCATCCCAGTCGGCACCGCCGTCATCAGGATTCAGAGGGTCGGAACCATCGGCGCTGACGCCGGTGGATCCTGCCATCATTACGAGAAGCAGAGCAATCAACATACTCTTGTTCTTTGTTTTCTGCATTTTCTTTTCACTTCCAAATTCAGTTCAGAGAACCCGCTGTTCTCTCTTTCCGGTGAGCACGCGCGCTGAAGAAGGCGCAAGAGACTCGAGCCGGGAGGTTCGGATGATAGTCTGGAACTAGCTGATTCAAGGGTTCTTCGACTGACAAAACGCTGTACTGAGCGTTGTTTTGCTCGTCTCCAAAACCTGCTTTACCTCTGCTTGCTCCTCCTTTTCTATTCATCCATTCTCACGGGCTTTCACAGGGAACCCACTGTTCCCTCTGATTCTGGAGCCACTCGGGTCGTATTTCAAGGGTTCCCGTGACTGAATCACGGGGTGAGCTTCGCTAATTCAGCGTTGAACCGAGCGTAGCCGAGGAAATGCAGCACCGGGGCTGCAAGAGTGCTAATCATGAGAACTACTAGGAACACGCTTGACCAGAGCTCGATTTCACGGCCAAGCGTGAGGTAGAGGAACCAACCGAAGAGGATGGAAATCCACATCCTGTAACGGCGACTAAACAAGGAGACGCGTGCCTTCACCAAATCATCAGAGTAGAGCTGTGGGGCATCCTCTGGATCTACTAGGTCGTTGTCGACAGCGCAGCGCACGCAGACCTGGTAGCGCGGTCCATTGCCACTTACAAACTGGTTGAGCGGATAGTTCTGGGTGCATATCCTGCAAGTGGGCATGTCGCTCAAGTAAACCACAAAGGCGCGCTCCTTCAACGCTACGGTCGGCTCGGTAGCATTCAGTACTCTAGATGTCCTTGGCACTAATCCAACCGACTTCAAGCCTAGAGAGCCATGCATCCGTGGCCGCTTGAAACAGGCGGCTCCGGGGTGCACCAATAGTTCGTCCATCGATGCTGCCAATTGCACGGACTCCCATTCCGCTCCCGCATACCACCATCTCAGACGCGCGCAGTATCATGTTGAGAGTCAACTTGGCCGGCCTCACCGGGATGCCTGCTGCCTCGAGTCCTGGACGAATCTGTTCAATAGTCACTGAGTCCAGAGCGCCATCACTGTGTCGGGGATGGTAGGCTACGCCATCGTGGTCGAGCAGTAGCGGGGCACAGCGATCACCATCCACTAGGATGTCTTTCTCAAACAGCAGAGCGATGTCCGCGCCATGCTCGATAGCGGTCAGCCTCGCGTCCCTGTACGGCTCCCACTCTGCGTGCTTGGTGCCTCTGACGGGCTCGTCCCATGTGGGGGCCGCGAGAGATATCGCTGCCAGAGGATCTTCGGGCCAAGTCCGGATGACGGTTGGTTCGACGTAGTGCTCCCCGTTCGACCTTACTCCAACTCTGACGAGGAAGGCGGCTTGATCTGCACTGTCGTTCTCCTCACCAGGAAGTTCGAGATTATTCAGGACCTCAAAGACACTCTCGGCTAGGTTATCAGGAGTCTGTATACCTAGGACTGTGGCGTGGCGGCGAATCCTAGCGAAGTGCATGTCCGCTGCGAGGAGGGATGACTTTCCGTCCCAAGCGATAGCCGACCAGACAGCTGAACGGGGCCCGGGCATGGAGTGCGATGGGGATTAGTGCTTCAATTCCTTGTAGGCATCACAGCATGTCATCGAGGAAGGACGAATCAACGTCCTCGTCCTCTTCATTCAGTTCCTCAGCCATGTCACCAAGGTCGTCGAAGTCTAGGTCATCAGCCATGTCATCGAGGTCATCGATGTCGGTCTCGTCGGGACCGACGCCCAGAAGCTCGTCAATCACGGCCTCCGAAGCGTCGGGAGAGTTTGTATCAGCATCCTCTTCCAATTCAGCGTCCTGCACTGAACTGAAGCTTGGGCCGTCATCATCGACCATCAGATCGTCTTCGAAGTCATCGTCGCTGAGTCCCGCTGCCTCTCGTGCCATCTGCTCCTCAAGTTCGACTTCAAGGGCCCCCATCTCCCAAGGCTCAGGGGCCGCCTGTTGGCGCGGCCTGATGACCATCAGGGCACCAATTAGAATCATTACAGCTGAGACCATTGCGATGAGCGTGTTCATGTCGCCGCTCATCAGCTGGTCATACCAAGACTCGCCTGCTTCGCCCTCTCCACCCTCCGATGAACCGAACGAGGCCTCTGACCACGGTCTTACCTCAAGTGGGTCAACAGCAAGTCGGTGGACCTCTCCGTCGAAGCCCACGATAGCGAGCCAATAAGTGGCTGCATTGTTGATGGCTTCACCTTCGATATCACTGAGTATCATCATCGTGGTCGGATCTTCAATGAGTCCAACTCGAGTCGCCTTCGAGGTAATCTCGAATGGCTCAAGCGAGATGAATGCCAAGTATGATTCGATCTGGGGGTCGTTTGAATCGTCCCAGCGAATCTCTACGTGATCACCTGAAGGATTCCAGTTTGCTCTGATACCGGTTATCTCGGCGAGGTGCAGACCGGGGTCTAGCGAGTTCTCGTCAACTAGGCTAATCATCTCCGCCTGCAGGTTACTGTCCCAGTAATTACCAGATGAGTCAACGGGTACCACAACGACCCAAATCGGCACCGATGGCGCGAGAGACTGTCCTGCCGACAGAGTCTCCAGTAGGATTGGCATATGAGCCTCACGGCTCACCACTATGGCAGGCTCCATGTTGCCTATCGAGTCAAATGGTGCTCCGGCTGCAGCATAGATCCAGTACTCGCCTATGTCAGAAGCCTCACTCTCTGGAAAGGTGACGAACATGGCGTCGCCGTCGTCCGGTGACCGATCCTCAAGGATTGGTTTACCGAGCCTGTTCGGTGGTGAGATATCGCCTCTGTTGTCAAGTGGGGAGACCAGCACCATGTGCTCTTCCATCCCAGTCAGATACACATTTCCTACGATGTCATGCGTGGTGATAGTGACGTAGAGAGGGATTGATGGGACTATTGGCTGAGATGAGAGCGTTTCCACGGTGCTACCATAGAGCGCGGTGGTTACAGTGATCTGGAGCTGTAAAGCCCCTCCTATCTGCCTCTGGTCGATCTCGATAAGCCCGCAGGAGGCGGGGTCGTTGCTGCAGTGACGATCGAGATCAGCTGGATCAGGATGTTTGGCCCAGATCTCGGTAAGGTCGTTCAATGGATAGTCTGAGACCCATATGACATAGTGGCTGAAGTCAGCGGCGAGGGACCGGTTCCACACGATATCAATGGCGGTGCCATCGTCATCCGGATGATCCCATGCGCTGAGCCCTTCTACCCTTGGAGGTGGTTGTCCCTGCCCCTGTATGTTCGCCATTGGCGTCGCATCGACTACGAGCACGTCATCGAGATTCTCGTTACCCCAGTCATCGGCAGCTACCACTCCAATCCAGTAGGCCACACCATTCTCAAGCGAAGATTCACCCATCGAGTCGATTACTATCTCGCCTGTAGTGCAATCTGTGACGTACGCTGCAACGGGCCAACCATCCACTGTCGAAGGAGGTTGGAACCCAGATGCAGGCAGAATGTACACTGTGTGGTAGATGCAGTCCTCTTCGTCATTCGGAGTCCAAGTGACGATAATCCTCCCTCCCTCATCATCGGGAGCGTCGACCGCCAACGTATCGGTGATTGGGGCCGGAGGTATGCCGTCATCGAGACCACCGGCAGTCACTACCGGTCCGAAGACGGTTGCATTGGCCGCGTCGAACTGCCCAGCTTCGTCGACGCATGCAGCGGCAAGCCAGTAGGTCTTGCCCGGCTCGAGTTGTAGGACCGTTGAGTTGCCGGCACCGTAAGCGACGTCTATCTCGCCGCTGAGGGCTATTGCATTGCTGATTGAGTGCTGGACTGCCCATATCCGGGTTCGGTCAGGGTCTAGCTCGGTGCATGCAGACCACTCGACGTAGATTGTGCCAGCTGAGCCTCCAGATATCGGTTCGGCTCCCAGCCAATCAGGCGGGAATGGTACCTCATCGGTCGGAGTGGCACTATTCGGCCACGACATTGGCAGGCCTACCGAGCCATCTGCATAGGCGATAGCAATGGCGGCCCTGTACTCCCTATCTTCTGCCAGGGGGACCTCTGTCCCCTCCCAGTCTGCGGTCGTGATGGTGGCTGTAGTTTGTGACCAGAACGGAATCTCAATGTAGGTAGAGAAATCGGAGAGTTTGTCCTGGGTAATCTCCCAGTCGGGATCGTCAGTGGAATCCCAGACATACAGCCTGTATGCATTCCAAGCCGCGTCCTCTGCCGGTAGCCAAGAGGCTTTCAGCACGCCGCCGCCATCGTTTGGTCTATCGATGAACGAAGTCATCTCGGTAGGTACCTCGACACGCTGCCAGTCGTAGGTGATGCGGACCTGTATGGAGCCGTTCTGGGGAGATTGCATCTGGATGTGCAGCTGAGCGGATGATGAACCTGGGGCTAGGTTGGACACTGCTGCTTGGAAGGAGCTTTCGATGAGGGGGTTCATTGCAGCCAAATCCCACATGCCCGAGTAGTTCAGGAATCGCGATTCGGCTTGGACCCAAGCCCCGGACTGAGGCGCTGACAGCGTCAGAGCCCCTGTGTACAGAGGCAGTTTTCCGGGAATCCACATCTCGTTGCTCTGTGGAATAATAATCGGGTTCTCGTCAGTGATTAGAACCGTTGACATACCTGGATGTGCGGTATCGGTGATGTCCCAAGAGTTGCCCGCATACAGCGCAATCAGGGGCTCGGCTCGGCGCTGGTGACCTCTTTCAAGTTCCCTAAGGCTCTCCACTGGTTCGAATATGTGTAGGCCATCCTCCGCGACCACGTAGAGGGCGGAGTTATCGAGGAAGGCCGCGGATATTCCAGGCACAATCTCCGAGGTCACCCTTGAGTGATCTCCCCCGGACCTCACCACGTCTATTCCCCTAGGACTCACTACCGCGATGTAATCGCCGTCTGAGACCATCTGGAAGGGGGGCCATGTCAGGAGAGTGTTGCGTCCCAGCCCTGACTCCATCTCCATCATCGTCGCGTTCCAGTGGACCAAGGGCTCGCTCTCAGTAGCGATGTGTACACCCCAGTCGTCAGTCACGATAGCCCTGACGTCGTTGCTTGGAATCATGTCGATTTGATAGGTACCGTTCGCCATGTCGGTGGCGAGGTCCCACGCTGCCACACCAGGCCTAGTCGAGCCCTGACCGTTGTGCGAGATGAATACGGCAGCGTCGTGATAGAGGACTGTAGAAGAGCCATCTGGATTGACGACTAGTCGCGAGGTCGCTTCGGCGAATACTATGCCGGAGACTGTGTTGCCGATGAGGCCGTCTCCGAAATCAAGCGTGTTGAGGATGGAGAGGTTGTCGCGATGGAGCACGGTCAGACCGGCTGCACCTCCTGCGAGCACTGTGCCGTTGCCCTGTATGCCGGTGGTCTGAGTGCTGCCATTAGTGCTCGGCGAGCCGATGGCGAAGAGGTGCTCGATGATGGGGGTCGGCAGACCGTCAATGGTGGTGATTGGGTCATCCCAGTCATCCTTAGTGGTGTTCCAAAGTCCGATGCCGCCGTGAGTAGCGACCATGATGTGATCGCCGTACTCAAGGAAGTCGCGCACGTTGTTGCTGGGCAGACCTGCAATCAGACTACCGTGGCCCCACGAGCGCGTGTTGGTGTTGAATGTCTGGTAGCCAGCTGCAGAGCCCTGGTTCCCCATCAGTCCGACATACATCGTGCCATCGTCTTCGAGCACCATCTCGTCCATCTGCGCGTGCAAAGCCGCAGGGGTTGGGGCGAAGATTCGGTTAGTTAGATCGATTGACCACAGTCCACGCCCGGCGGTGCTGACCCAGAGTTCCTCGCCATCGAGTTTGAGAGAGTTGATGACGTCTTGATTGGCATTGTAACCGAACTCCCAGCGAACCGAGCCATTGGCAAGCAGCTCGCCCTGTAGGACTGAGGAGGCGTAGTACCCGTTGGAGTTGCTGGTCAGAGCGACCCAGACATGAGTCTCATTTGACTCGAACTCGACGACCCTTCCACTGGTCAGACCGGCGAGTTCGTCATAGCCGCTTACAATCAGACCTGTGTTATCCAGTCTGTCAACGCGATTCAGCCCAGTTGTCTGACCTGAGCGACCTATCGCATACACTGGGGTGGTGCTCGATGGTGCCCTCTCTATCGAACAGCCATCCATCCCTGGGTCGAGCACCTGCCCGTTGGCAGTGGATGTCCCTGAGGTGATAATCCTAGATATCCCGCCGGTGTTGTCGTACTGATGAGCCGCTAGGAGCACATTGTTGTGGTGAAGCATGCCGCCTGGGAAGATTCGGTCCTCTGAGATGCCGTCACGTGAGTCCAACGTCTGCATGAACAGATTGGTGTTGTAATTGTAGCGATCGAAGCCTATGCCCTCAGTGTCGAAGCCGATGTAGAGGACGTCGTTCTGCTCGTCGCAAGCCGCGGCACGGGGATCGTTGTCAGAGAGACCTTGGTTGCCCTCAGTCATCGGTGCTATCCACTCGTTGGTTATCCCATCACCGTCCCAGTCAGCCATGTCGAATCTTGCAATTCCTCCTTGGTTACCCCACCATGACACCCTTCCAATCATGAAGTGTATCACGTCGTTGCAGACCTCGATGTCGGCAGGGTAGCCACCGGGAATGTCACCCGTACCCAGGTTCCAAGTCGTCCAGTTGTCTGTCGAGCCGTCCAAGAGCATGATCTCAGAGCCGGAGTTTCCGCCACCATAGGAGCCGAGCCAGAGACCGTTGCCCACCACTTCCATCGTGTAGAACTCTTCAGCTGAACCGGAAGGTAGGCCGTCGTCCTCCAGCCAAGGGTCTAGCCATGTCTCATTGAGGGGGTCCCACCTGAGGATTCCATTCATGCTCGCAAACAGGTAAGTCCCGTTCCACTCCTCCATCCCTCTGATGGGTCCGTCTATGTCGGTCCACTCATCAAGCAATGTCATGGTATCCGCTTGGAATCTCCGCATTATGTTGTTACCGTAGGCAATCCACATCTCGCAGTGACCAGTTAATGGGAAGCAGTCTCCGAGGAAGCGCGCATTGACCCTGAGGACGTTTCCGATTGTGTCGAGGTTAGCCGACCACGTCTCGTTGGTCGTGTTCCAGCGCACGATGGTACCGTCACCTTGGTTCCATGATCGTGGCCTAACGCCAATCCACAACTCATCTCCAACAGCCCCAATCCCATGGATTACGCCATCGGTGCCAATCTTACTACCGGCATCTAGGGTCGAGAGACTGGTGTTGTTGTCTAGGTAGATTCGGATTATCTCATCGTTGGAGGCCCACCACGAGTTGCTCCTCTGTAGTGAATAGTGTAGCACGTCGTCGATGATGACTATGTCTGCAGGCGGTGTGTCGGACAGGGTGGGTCCGTCGGTGTTAGCACCACGATTCCAACTCTTGAGCACGGTGTCGTTGACGACGTCGATTAGTGCGAGGCCGAAGTCGCCGCCGGCCCACATGGTGCCCTCGCTGCGCCCTGGGACCAGCGCGGTGACGTCGTCGTCGCTGATGTATCCCTGTGTGCCATCCCAAGCCTGCAGCCATGTCTGGTTCACTAAATCGTAGCGGGCGATTCCGGTGTTCTCGAAACCGAGATACAGGATGTCACCGATTTTCACCGTTCGAGCCCTCTGGGTGCTGTCGCCAGCGGTCCATACGTCGATTACCGAGCCGTTGAGTGTGTTAATGACAGCCGCGCCATTAGAGGTGCCAGCGTACAGGCGGTCGGTGCCGATCTTGGCCACAGAGGCGACGAAGCGCGAAGGCATGCCGTCCTGATTGGAGATGCAATCTTGCAGGTCGTAGGTCCAATTCCAGATGCAGGCGCCTCGGTTGGTGCCAGCGTAAATCCCATTGGCATCGCTCGTGACATCATAGAAGAC
>DAGM01000004.1:0-4716 GCA_002495735.1 Euryarchaeota archaeon UBA54 | reverse complement strand
CCATTGCCGCTGGCTCCGGTGTTGGATACACTGGAGCCGACCAGTAGACCTCCGTTGTAGTCCACGTGTAGAGATAACACGTCGTCGTCGGGAAGGTTGCCGGACTGCGTCCAGTGATCAGATATGTCGCCAGTGAGTCGGTCGATGACGAGGATGCCGAAGCCAGTGAGTCCTAGGTACATCGTGTCGTCGACGACAGCTACAGGCGTGGCCTCTAGGTTGTCAGCCCCAAGGGACTGCCAAGAGCCGAGGATGGAGACGTCATACAGGTTGACCCGCATCACGCCAGCGTCAGGAGTAGCGATGTACGCAATACCGTATCTAGTGGCGACTTCTATCACCATGTCGGAATCTAATCCATCTTGGGTGGTCATAACCTCAATCAGAGTATTGGTCGAGGTGTTGATGAGTGAAATGCCGGATTCGTGGTGCCCGACAACTAGGGTGTTGGAATTGCTGTCAAAAGATAGGCTGGACACGTGTTCTGAACTGATTCCAGCTGCCGTCCCCTGGAAGTTTCCGTCGTCGGCCTCAAGCCTCAGCAATCCTGCTTCTAGAGTTCCTACCCAGACTATACCTTGGTCATCTTGGACGATTGAGGTCACAGATGACGGGTTATTGACGTAGTCGGTGAGATCTATGGGTGCGCGCCAGACCTGATCGGCCTCGTCGAACCTGTCAATGATGCTGCTGCCACCTATCCAGATCTCACCCTGTTCCCCATCATCGATGTGAGCAACCACTTCCATCTGCGAGGATGCGGGGCTACTCACCAGCACCATAGTGCCATCGAGGGTCTCACCCGCTTGGCGGGCTAGCATGCCCGAGCCGTCACTGACCATCATCAGACCGGAGGTTGGACTCCTGAAGCCTAACGAGGGCCAGGCGATGATTGTCCTTCCAGTGTTCAACAGGCCCATGTCGGTGACCTGTCTCTGTGAACGGAACAGCAACGCTCCAGTGTCATAGGCGTGAACCGTACTGCCAGCGAGTATGTGTAGCCAGTCCTCGGTCAGCGCGAGACCCCGCACCACATTTGAGGAGAGCCAGTTGTTGGTAGACCACGTAGCTAGCCACGTATCGGCCACCATATCGTATCTGTTCACCCCTCCTCCAATAGTGGCGATGAGGAGATTGGAGTTTAGCTTCTCCAGTTGCGTGATTGAATTGCTGGTCAGGTAGTTCCCGGTATTCCAATAGGTGTAGGTGTCTATTGCGGCAGAGATGCCGGTCGAGTCACTGGTGGTGTTATAGTCGAGGACTATCATTCCGTTCTCTGCGGTGGCTACGTAGATCTTATCGGAGAAGATGAGTAGGTCGGTCGGTATCTCGAGTACGTCACTTGTGCATAATTGGGTATCTGTCCACGAGGACTGGCTGACGGTCATGTGATGCAGCAAACAATCGGTAATCGCCCAGAGTGTGCCATAGTCATCGATGGCCACCGCTCGAACGATGGCAGTGTCGTCATCCGCTGCCATTAGATCGGTCTGCACCGAGGAATCGACTAAGCTGCGAGACAGCACCTTGCCGTCAGCAGTCCCAATGAGCAGGCGGCTCCCATCTGCGTCAATAGCGAGGCTTCTGCCCTGTAAGCCCAACTCAATGTCGATGATTTGCTTGCTGGCCTGATTGTCAAGATGTAGCAAGTCATCATCGAGGAGGATGTAGAGTCTGCCGTCGAGCGGGTTGGTCGCGCTGTCGTGAATGGTGACGTCTTGAGTAGAGAACGAAACCCTTGGGTCAGCCGGCCTCAGAGTATCTATGACGAGGTCCGAAATGGTGACTCCACTGGGCAGCAGCCAAGAGGCGTCGCTGACCGAGTTCGGCTGCAACCAGGTATCCAGCACGCCGCCAATGACCTCGGGGGGATTTTCAGAGAAGGAGTCCTGCCGTCCGAGGTCGCCATAGTCCCTCCAGTCGAGGATCGGTGACTGCGTATCCATCAGGGTGATTTGCGGTTCATTCGCCCAGTAGCCGTCACTGCCATCGACAGAGATTTCGAATGTCAGATTATCCAACAGGGCCCCCGGTGCGAAATCCATGAACAGGTCTGCATATGCCATGGTACCATTCGCTGGGTCGGCTCCGATGGCATCCAAACTGATCCAACCGGTGTCATTGCTGCCACTAGCACCCCATGCCTTCGGAGTGGCTCGGTTGTCGCCATCACGGTCCTCAAGATTGTTTGAGTTCATGGCCGACCACGGCAATGTCAGCATCAGCATAACTAACAGAAGGGCGAGCCTCTGTTGTGGGCGTCTACTTCTCAAAAACACCGTTGGCACATGTTGTCGCCTCTTTGCGGACATTATGAAAGGAGTGGGTGGGTGTTTTTGTTATGCTCACTCCGCCGTAGGCGGAATAATTAGAAATTTGTTGAAATCAAAAAAAAATCACTAACGCTTGTTTACAGGCTGATAATGCACATTTTCTCAGTAGGATAGCATCATAGCAGAGAGGTATGCCCGAACGCCCCGGAGGTGGGATACTGGACGAAGACAGTCTGCGCGATGATGCATTGGACTACCACGCGTCGAAGCCCGCTGGGAAGATTACGGTGGTTCCAACCAAACCGCATGGAACCCAGCGTGAGTTGTCGCTGGCTTACTCTCCTGGAGTAGCCTACCCTTGCAAGGAGATCGAGAGCAATCCAGATGACGCCTACAAGTACACCTCCAAGGGCAATCTGGTGGCGGTGATCAGCAACGGCACTGCGGTGCTCGGACTGGGAAACATCGGGGCGCTTGCAGGCAAACCTGTGATGGAAGGCAAGGGCCTGCTGTTCAAGGCATTCGCCGACATCGATGTTTTCGACATTGAGGTCGATCGGACGGACGTTGACGAGTTCGTCGAGGCGGTCAAGGCGATAGCGCCAACATTTGGCGGCATCAACCTCGAGGACATCAAGGCCCCCGAGTGCTTCGAGATTGAGCGAAGATTGGTCGAGGAACTCGATATCCCAGTGATGCACGATGATCAGCACGGTACCGCGATTATCTCCGGAGCGGCATTGCTCAATGGGCTCGACATCGTCGAGAAGGAAATTGGGGAAATCAAGGTCGTCGTGTCCGGTGCCGGGGCTTCAGCGATCTCGTGCGCTCACCACTACGTCAGGCTCGGAGTGAAGCTGGAGAACATGATCCTCGTCGATTCCCAGGGCATCCTCACCGAGTCCCGCAGAGATGCGGGAGAACTGAACGAGTACAAGGCCGAGTTTGCGCGTGATTTGGTCGACGGTGATCTTGGATCGGCGCTCAAGGACGCTGACCTGTTCCTAGGGCTGTCCAAAGGCGGCATCGTCAGTGGTGATATGATCTCCAAGATGGCCGACCGCCCGCTGATATTCGCGTTGGCCAACCCCGACCCCGAAATCACCCCCGACGAGGTCTACGCGGTGCGTGAGGATGCAATCGTCGCCACCGGCCGCTCGGACTATCCTAATCAGATCAACAACGTGCTCGGTTTCCCTTACATCTTCCGCGGCGCCCTAGACGTCAGGGCCAAGGAGATTACAGAGGGCATGAAGATGGCAGCCACGCACGCCATCGCAGAACTCACAAAGCAGCCAGTTCCCGACGATGTTGCTGCAGCCTATGGAGGAGAGCAAATGCAGTTTGGACCAGAGTACCTGATTCCAAAGCCGTTTGATGCACGCGTCCTCATTTGGGAGGCCAGCGCGGTCGCTGAGGCCGCAGTGAACGAGGGCGTCGCACGGATTTCAGCTGAGGATTTCGATATCGAGAAGTATCGAGAAGAACTCGAGGCCCGACTCGGTCTGACCCGTTCCATCATGCGCCGAGTGATTAACATCGCGAGAAAGGAGAGTAAGAGGATTGTATTCTCCGAGGGCGAGAACCCTACCATCATCAAGGCGGCCTCGCAGTGCATCGCAGAGGGTATCTGCGAGCCGATACTGCTCGGACAGCTCGAGCGTATAGACGCAGTCAAGGAGGAGTTGGGGCTGAGTTTCGAATGCGAGACCATCGATGTGAGATACGATCCTCGCAGGCGGACAGTGTACGCTGACGAGTTACACAAGCTTCGAGGTCGCAAGGGCCTGACTCCGGAAGATGCGGTCCGTCTGCTCAAATCTACTACCTACTTCGCGCCGATGATGGTACGAATGGGTGATGCCGATGGTTACCTCGGTGGAGTTTCGCACCACTACCCAGACATCGTCAGACCTTGCTTACACACAATAGGACCAGATCCCGACTCACACAGAATTGTCGGAACTTACATGATGACAGTCAACGGGCAGTTGATGTTTATCGGCGACGCCACCATCAACATCTATCCCGACTCAAGGACTCTAGCAGAGATAGCAGTGCAGACCGCCAAGGTGGCTCGTCGTTTCGGAGTCAAACCGAAGGTAGCTATGCTCTCCTTCTCCAACTTTGGAACTTCTGGAGAGTTGCGAACAGACAGAATCGAGGAAGCTGTCTCGATTGCCAGAGAACTTGATCCGGGCCTCATCATCGACGGGCCCATGCAGGCCGATACCGCTCTGGTCCCGGACATCCAAGAGGACTACCCATTCATGGCCTTCGATGGTCCAGCCAATGTCTTGATCTGTCCCAACCTCGCATCGGCCAATATCGCCTACAAGCTGCTGCAGAGGATAGCAGGAGCTGAGATGACAGGGCCTATCTTAGAGGGACTCTCCAAGCCCGCGCACGTGCTGCAGCGCGGCGACAGTGTGCGCGATGTGGT
>DAGM01000026.1:42781-64962 GCA_002495735.1 Euryarchaeota archaeon UBA54 | reverse complement strand
GGAGACGATTGCTTCCTCGACAGTGACGGCGACCGGATTCACGACACGGCAGATTCAGATGATGACAACGACGGAGTCGACGATGGCACTGACATGTGTCCGCTGGGCTTGATGGGATGGTCAAGCAGCCCCGGATCAGACAACGATGCGGATGGCTGTAAGGACACCGAGGAGGATGCGGACGACGACAATGACGGATTCCCAGACGATGGCGACGCACTGCCACTGAACTCCGCGGAGCATTCGGATAACGATGGCGACGGACTTGGCGACATCGAGGATCCAGACGACGACAACGATGGTCTAACTGACTCCGACGAGGCGGCTGCAGGCACCGATCCCAAAGACCAGGACACTGATGATGACGGCTTCCTGGACGGCGTGGACATGTTTCCGAAAGACCCAACCGAGTGGTACGACAAGGACGGCGATGGTTACGGCGACAACGGTGACGCCTTCCCCAGTGACTCATCCAAGCACCTTGAGGCGGACCTGTTTGGCAAGTACGGCTTCGTCATCGCTATCCTCGGTTCGATACTAGTCCTCGGTCTTGGCGGGTGGATGGTTATGCGTCGCAAGGAGGAGGCAACAGTGACCGAGGCAGCCGAACACACACGCAGTGTCGAGACGCCGGCTCAGCCCGCCTACGAGCCGGAGCCCGAACCGGAGATGAACACCGGGCAGTTCCTAGAAGAGCTCGAAGCAGACCTGAGTCGCCCCACTGCCCCTCCTCATGCTAAGATGAACGAGCAGGGACAGCTCGTGTGGGTTGACGATGCGGGCACCGTATATGCCCAGAACCCCGACGGCAGTATGGTCACGTTCAATGTCGCGACTGGATTGTGGGAGCCCCTTGAGTAACCCAAATCATAGGTAGCGAATTCAATGAATGCGTGACAAGTCGTCTCCAGAAACATCTCTTTTGACCCATATGGCCATAATTACTGTCTGAGCAAGAGATAGGACAGCCGCCCACCAGACCCAGATTGGAAGACCTAGGTGACTTGGCTTGTTATCTGCCCACCACCAGAAATCCTGGGCCAGGGCAAAGATAGTGAAAAGACCCAACACAGGCATCACCGACGCCCTCTCAATACGAATGTCACTAAAGACTCTACTTGCAGAATCAGGGGAGCATGCAGTCTGGACAATCAAGAGAGCAGCCAGTGCTGCGGCCAATGAAGGAATTACTGCAGTTGGCATCGCAGGACCTACGGGAGAAATCCACCAGCCATCAAATGATTCAGGCGAGAATACAGCTAGGAGGACAACCGCCTCGCCCGCGACAATCGATGCGATAATCGAACGCCCATCTAAGCCGTCAAAATGGGCAGCAATGAATACCGCCGGAAACATAACTGCATACATGGAGAATGCAAGTAGCCCAAGATTCAGTATGGACAGATCGGACCAAAGTGAAAGCACCAATCCTAGGATTGCTAGGGCGATTATTACTCCCTCTCGCTGACCCGGTCTACGATTGTCACTTGAAATCAAGTCTCTAGTCACCAAAGATCCAGTTGCCAGAAGTTGAGAGTCCATTGTGGACATAAGTGCGGCCAATCCAGCAACCAGTACGAGACCTCCTAACCACTCTCCCCCTACATCAACAATAAGGTTGGGCAGAATGTTATCCGAGCCAGCTTTGTCAAGGTCCGGATAGCTCAGATGTCCGAGCGCACCAATCAGAATTGGTGGTAAGAATGCAAGCCAAGCCACGGCCGGGTAAAGTGTGGCCATTCGACCAATCGATTGGTCGTTTTCTGCGGCGCACAGTCTCTGGTAAAGTTGGGGGAACATCGGATCCGCAAAAAGCCAGAGCAATAGCGTGCTTACCCATATCAATAGAGTATAGTTCCCTTCTCTTCCCAGTAGTCCCGGCTCGGATGCTGCGAGGCTACTCATTGCTGAACTCAAGCCCCCAGCATCGCTCACGACCATTGCCAAGCCTAGCCACAATAGTGCCAAGGCTATGGCGCCCTGAACAACGTCAGTCCTTACTACAGCCTTGAGTCCCCCAGTCAGAGTGTAGGTTACAACCAAGCCAGTAACCAAAACTGCACCTACCCAATCCGGCACTCCGAAGAGCGCAGATACAACGATGCCAGCCGCTCTTGGCTGTAGCGCAAGGTATGGAATGGTGGCAAGTATCAGGACTGTTGCCATTGTAATTTGGGCTTCACGAGATCCCGTCTGACCTCTTATCATCTCAGGTGCTGTCATTGCGTTATGCTGAATTGAACGACTGCGGACCTTTCTTCCTAGTACATACATGGAGACTGCCATGAAACCGGTTCCGAATGCCATGATTGGCAGGAATGATAGTCCAATCCTGTAAGCCGCACCGCTCGATCCGTAAACCGTGAAGGCGCTGAAGTTTGTGGCCGCCATAGTAACTAGCAGCAGAGGTCCAGAAAGTCCCCGTCCAGCGAGATAGTACGACTCGTCTTCCCTCCCAACATCACGACGAGCCCAGATTGCGAACAATATCATTGCAATTACATAGACAGTTACAGCAATCCAGGCTGAGGACATGGACCTCTACGGGAAGCAGAGGACTATGGTGATTTTTGTGTGTTGGAGAGTGCGTTTGAGAGTAACCAGTACGCTCGTCTCACTCCTCGAATTCTGCGAGATCCCCGACTGACTCAAACAGACTGGGCCCACTACCGAGGAAGTAGACTGACCCCAGTCTAGTTCGGGAATCCTCCGGAGTGGAGTTGTTGCCGGTGGCGCACGAACCTGTGCAGCCGTCGGCGAAGGCCACATACACCCGCCCCTCGAGATCAATATGTAGGTCGTTGAAGTCCAGCAAGTTGCGGTTCGAGCCCCCAATGTCTCGGCAGTCGCCGCTGTTCAGGCATATGCTCCCCACCTGGACCGGGTCAGGAGAGACCCTGACGGTGTGGAACACCGGCTCAGGGTCAAGTGCGTTGAGACTGTAGGTGATGTACAGGTAGTAGCTGACATTGGCGGACGCGTAGTGCGCATTGCCGTCCCACGGCTCCCCGTCGATGTCTGATTGGTTCAATTCACTCGCGTTCTCACTCCCAAGGTAAGTAACCGCAATCCTTCCTGGGTCACCTGCATCAACCTGAGGGAATACTGTCGAGATAACCGCGTTCGGACTGATTCGAATACTAGTCTGTTCCCAAGTTTCTCCTGAATTAGTACTTCTCGACATGTAGATGCCTTCGTCTGCCCCCGTCCAGATGTGATATGCATTGGATTCAGTGTCGGTCGCAACCTCCGAATTCTTACGAGGATTGGGTGTCCCTACGTCCTCACCCATGGTTCGATCAAACCAACTCAAACCATTGTCATCGGAAACAATGACTGTGGGCGTTTGGACCCGTGGCGTGACGTATACAGTGCCATCCGGTGCAGAAGTGATAGCTCCATGGAGTCCACCATTGGTTGTGGCCAATCCGAAGATTAGTCCGCCTGTGTTAAATGTGGCACCGCCATCAAAACTGGTGAAGCAGAATATTCCGGCGAGTTTGTTGTAGCAATAGTACACAGCTGTCTCGTAGTAAGCCTGAGTAAACTGACCGCCGATTCCATACCCACTGCTCGTCCAAGGGCCGGTTGCCAGTTTGATGTGATCATTAATCGGAGTCGTACCAGAGTCGTGTGGATTACCCACCCACGTTGCCCCATCATCATCGCTATAACATATCCAAGACGTCTCCAAGCCCTGCATCTGCACGTTGAATACTCGGTCCGTTATCGGATCTACCCACCCCCACGGATCATTGGTTTGGAACGCACACATGGGGCCTGCGACGTCCTCCCAGGATTCTCCGTGGTCACAAGAACGCATGACCTTCTCAAAAGCGATGAAGAAAATGCAACCACTCGACGTGACGCCGATGCTGGGCTCGGCCCCATCCTCGCCGACGTTGCTGAACACGAAATTGAGGTTCAGCGGTTGGTAGAGGTCCAGTGAGAGGCTCTCGCCGTCCGGCCCGGTGATGAAGACCCCGTCCGGTAGAGTCGGTTCAGGAGGAGGTGGAGGGGGAGCATCATCCTTGAAGCAACCAGCGAGTGATGCCGACAGCATCAGAATCCCGACTAGCAGAACCTTCACTCGCATGTTCGCACCGAAGGCGCATCAGCGAATTATCTTGCCCTCGGCAACTATCAGAGAATAATGGCGTTAGCACCCCAAGCAAGGCCGCCACCGAAGGCTACGGTGACCACGAGGTCGCCCGATTCTATCAGTCCCTCATCACGCGCCTCGTGCAATGCGATGGGCACGCTAGCGCCAGCGGTGTTGCCGTACTTGTGCAGGTTGGTAAACGTCTTCTCCATCGGCAGCCCGAGCTTGTCCATACCCGCTTTGATGATGTTCAGGTTGGCCTGATGAGGAATTATCATGGCGACGTCTTCTATCGAATGTCCGGTTCTCTCTAGAACGGCCCTGACCGCTTGGGGAAATGCCTCGGTCGCGAAGTCCCAGACCGCTGGCCCGTCCATGTGGAAGTACTGCTCCCCGTCTTTGAAGCCCGGAGACGGAATCGGTTTCTTGACCCCGCCCGCCGGGATCTCAATAACCCCGGCTCCGGCGCCGTCGGACATCATCCAGCTTCCAAGTAGACCCCTGCCCTCGTCTACTTCCTGGATGACGGCCGCCCCGGCGCCGTCGCCGAAGAGGACGCACGTGGTGCGATCCTCCCAGTTGAGAATGCGGCTGTAGACCTCGGCACCCACGACCAGCACGTTGTCGTATCCCGGGGTGCCGGCGAAGCGCGCCCCGATGTCTAGGGCGTGGACCCAGCCGGCGCACACCGCGTTGATGTCGAAGGCAGCGGCCTTGGTGCAGCCTAGCTTGTGTTGAGTAATCCCGGCGGTGGAGGAGAGTGGGACATCGGGTGAGGAGGTGGCGAGGATGAGCATGTCCACATCATCGGGTTCGATGCCCGCTTCGTCCATTGCCTGTTGGCAGGCGATGACGGCAAGATCACTCGTGCAGACATCGTCAGCGGCTATTCTGCGCTCCTTAATCCCGGTCTTGGTGGTTATCCACTCGTCACTTGTATCAACTATCTCGGCCCAGTCGTCGTTGGTCATGACATCGGGTGGGACGTATGTGCCCAATCCTGTGATGCCCACTGGCGCCATATTGCTCCGCATCGCCCAAGAGAGGACTTTCACTGTTGCTGCATTAGTCGTGCTTGACACAGACGTTCATGGCCTCTGAGAAGAAGTCCAAACTCCACTTGCCACCCTCTCGGCCCACTCCGCTGTCCTTGACGCCACCGAACGGGACTCGCAGGTCCCTGTGCAGCCAGGTGTTGACCCATACCATTCCGGTATCGATGGCCTCGGAGACCCGCTTGCCCTTCTCGAGATCGCCCGTCCATACGCTTCCGGCGAGTCCGTAGCGGGTGTTGTTGGCGATGGCCACAGCCTCCTCTTCACTGCTGAACGGGTGGAGCGTGACCACGGGCCCGAAGATCTCCTCGGTCGAACATCTCGAGTTTGGACTCAGCCCCTCGATGACTGTGGGGGCCATCCAGTTGCCATGCTCAAATTCTGCGGGCATGCACGGCATTCCTCCGGTGAGTAGACTGCCTCCTTCTTGCTTGGCCAACTCGACGTAGCTCTGTACCTTTTCGAGGTGATGCCCCGAAATCAATGCCCCTAGGTCAGTGGCCTCTTCTGAGGGATCACCAACTCGCATCGCCTCGACGGCATCTACGAAGCGGTCGCGGAACTCTCCGTAGATTGAGTCCTCAACTAGGATTCTAGAGCCGCACAGGCAGACCTGGCCCTGATTGAGGAAGCCAGCGCGCACTACTCCGGCTACAGTCGCGTCCATGTCACAGTCGGCGAAAACTATGCTCGCGTTCTTACCGCCGAGTTCGAGGCTGAGTTTCTTGAATACAGGAGCGGCCGATGCCGCCACCTTCTCGCCTGTTGCAGTACCGCCGGTGAATGATACGAGGTCGACATCTGAATGGGCCACCAGTGGAGCTCCTGCTCCGACTCCGTCTCCGTGCACCAGATTGACCACACCAGCCGGCAGGTCGACTTCGTCGATGACTCGCATCAGCAGGTCTGCGGTCATCGGAGTCAACTCACTGGGCTTGCATACTACCGTGTTGCCCATCCCGATTGCCGGAGCGACCTTCCACGAGAGTAGGTAGAGAGGCAGATTCCAAGGGGTGATGAGAGCGCCGACGCCAACCGGCTTGTTGACTACATAATTGGTCGCACTAGACATCTCAAAGACCTCCTGCTCCTGCTCGCGCAGGATTCCTGCGAAGAACCGAAAGTTCGACACCGAGCGCTGCGCATCAACGTCTCGAGCCAGCGAGATTGGCTTGCCGGTGTCACGGCTCTCGAGCGCTGCTATCTCTTCATAGCGCGCCTCAAGAGCATCGGCGATACAGTCCAGCCAATCAGCCCGTTCTGAGTGGCTTAGAGCACCCCAGGCCGGCTGTGCCCGCCGCGCGGCGAGCACGGCATCGCCGACATCCACTTCTCTAGACAGCGGCACTCTCGCGAAGCGGTGGCCAGTGGCAGGTTCGAGGACATTCATCCATTCGTCACCCGTGTGGCACACGAACTCTCCATCGATATAGTTGCATAGATCGAGAGGCTCTTGCCCATCAGAATCGCGCTCGCATGGGATGCAGCCCGATTCGCAACACTTGTCTGGTTCCATTACGAACCCCTCTCACCTTCATTGGCGAACGGGTCAGAACGGGTCATCCCTTCTGAGTACTCTTTCCAGTCCAGCGTGAATCTGTCCCTATCAGGGTCCCATTCATCCCAGGTAACGACATTCTCGAGCTCCTCAAGGTACTGTGGTGGTACCATTCCCGGAACTATGAACGCCTTCTGGCGATGTAGAGGATATGGGTTGCGTAGACGGATTCCGAGCACCCCGAGCACGGCACGGGCGACGTACCAAGTGGCTTGGCTGTTCCAGCCGTGAGCAATCTTGATCACTATCCCTAGGCCCTTGGGCCAGTCGGGGTGGATAATAGACAGACCGAGCAGACCATCAGCCCCCTCCTTAGCCAGGATTTCCCCCTCGCCTGCCTTTAGGCAGGTCGAATCGAGCCGGTTGAAGCCGCCTACGAGATCGGGATGGCTGTTCATGGCATCCCAGATCCAGTCATCGTCCTTCTCGCGGGCTAGCCCAGCAAACATCACTGCGAGCTCGTCTACGGTGTTGGAGACCGTAGGAAGTCCGCAGCCGTCCTTGGCGACCCTCTGCGGCTCCCAATCGGGCTTACCCATCATGCGCCGGAGTACATCAAGGTACATCGGGAACCAAGGTGAGCTCGGGAGAGTGTAGCCGGCCCGGTTGATTCCCATGCTTCGCAGCGCCTTGAGCATCGCTGCATGCTCTCCCGAGCAGGTGTGGAACCAGCGGCGTGGGCGTCTGACCTGTCGGCCGAATTGAATGAGTGGAACGTCCAGTGGACACTGCATTAGTCCCCATTCGGACTCGGTAAGCAGCGATTGCGCAGCTGCGACGTGCTCGGTGTCGCCGTTGTGCGAAGAGCAAGCTATGGCCATCTGTTCGCTGCTCAGTTTCTCGGAGGCCAGTGCCTCTTGAAACGTCTTCATCATCAGCGGCTTCATCATTGAGCGTCCGTAGACCAGCACGTTGCCCCCGAAGGAGTGCACTATCTCGGTGCCGTGGGCCCATGCGATCGCACCGTGGATGGTGTTTTCGGAGACATCCATGCGGCGAAAGTCGACCAGAGGTTCCCACTCGACATCGCGACCTGTTGCAATCCCCTCGTACTGCTCGCCAAGGGGGTTAGTTGGATAGATCGCGGAACCCGGTCTGCCAGAGGCCACACTCGATGGCCTGTCGCCGCCGTCCTCACTCATCTCAGACACCCCTGTTAACGCGCGGTGCGACCTTAGTCATGAATGCCGTCATGTTTCTCTGGACGCGCTCGCTGTCGTGGTTGAAGAAGTCGAACCAGCACATCAAACGGTCTTCGGGGTGAAACCTCTCGAGTATTTGCTCACAGACCCTATCAGCATTGCCGATTACCGCATTGTCTGTTGCCCGCTCAATCTTAGACGGGTCAATGGTCCCCTCTAGTGCGTTCCAGTACGTCGATAGCGCAGCTCGCGCCTCCTCCATCGCAGCGTCGTTCTGCTCATCAGGAGTGAGTCCCTCCTCATCGTTGACAAATATCATGATTGTACGCGGCATCATGCTGCGCTCCCATGGTCCTCCATCGGAGTGGTAGTGCTCACGGAACCTATCGTGCGTCTCCTCGATGATATGAGGAGGGGTGATACTGAGATTGAATACCTGCACAGGCCTCAATCTGTTCACTTCGACCTGCAGTTTCGGATCGTGGCTGCCCAGAACGAGGTTCAGTAAATCCCGACGCCACTCCTGTGGAATTGTCTTGATCTCCTCGAACTCGTAACGCCTATCGATACCAATCGAATCTGGAGGCGAATCGAGACCTCGCACAGATATAGCAGCATCCTGCACCTCCTTCCAGTCCTCGTCGGAGCGGAAGTTGACTCTAGACAGCACTGTGGGGCGAATCATGTCTGAGGACACCACCTCGCCATTCAACAGCCGCAGGAATATCTCAGAGGCCTCGGCGAAGACCTGACCGCGCAGGGCCGGCCACGCAGCCTCCTCGACAGCGTCACGCGGCACGATACCGTATGGTCGTGCCATGAACTCAAATCGACCAGCCGAGAAGCCGACGTGCAGACGCCGGGTCTCAGCAGGGTCGAGCCCATGCAGGGAGAGAAACGACCCTACTCGCTCTGCTTGTGCTATCGGTCCACCAGAGCCTAGAATTGACATCACCGCGCTCCCGACTTCCATCCGCTCGGTGAGGGAGAACATTTTACTCGCGACTTGGAAGAAGTCAGTACAAAGTCCGACCTCTCCAGGGTAGTGCGGAACCACCGGCTTACTGTTACTCTTCTGGACTTCGGTAGACAGGTGCGCCTGAGCGACCCAGCCGACTCCGAAACCGAGTTTGTCGGCGAGCTCGACCTGATTGAAGAAATTGGCCAACATCACTCTCTCGGAGGGGGTGTGGCCGGAAGTATCCGGCGTCTGGGAGATTGAGAAGAAGATATCGAAGCGCAAGCGCATCACCAATCAGATTGACCTCATTCTTCCGCCGTCAACGGCTAGACTGACGCCACGAATAGCCCCGCTTGACGGCAGACATAGGAAAGTGACTGCGAGAGCAGTCTCAAGAGGATTGACGAGGCGTTGGATGGGGACTCCACTCATCCATTCATCTCGTACGTCTTCAACTGACTTACCAGTGCGCTCGGAGATCGAGCTCGCCAAGGAACCTAGTCTGTCGGTATCGGTGAAACCGGGCATGATGTTGTTGATGGTCACGCACTCGGGCAGCTCACGAGACAGTGATTTGGACCATGAAGCCATAGCCCCACGCAGGGTATTGGACAGACCGATGTTGTCAATCGGCTCGCGTACCGAGGTAGAGATGATGTTCACGATTCGCCCAGTACCAACGGCCTCCATGCCGGGCACCAGAGTCTGTGTAATGGTGTGAGCAGCGTGTAGGTGACGGCGGAATGGCCCCTCGAACTCATCAAGGGTGTTCTCAAGCAATGGTCCCCCAGGAGGTCCACCGGAGTTGTTCACTAGGATATGTATGGTGTCCAAATCTGATACGGCCTCGAGTACGGCGCTCAGATCCTCAAGGTCCAGTGCGAGAGCCTCGTGCCCGTCTCCGTGCATTTCTGTAACCAGCGAGTCGAGATTGGCTGCAGAGCGGGCGCACGCGACTACGCGGGCGCCCGCTCGAGCGAGCATTAGCGCGCAGGCGCGCCCGATGCCCTTCGAGGCACCGCAAACCAGTGCAGTCTGTCCGTCTAATACGCCATCGGCGAAAGGAAATCCATCATTGAGCAGTCCATTGTTCATTTTATCACCTAATCCACATAATGAGCGTACGTCTGGTCACGCAGTTTCTGGTCGACGACTTCGAGCACCTCATCCGGCGCATTGCGGAATGTCGGGTGCTCGCTTTCACCTTGCGGTCGACGCATCTCATGCCAGCGGCCATCCTCGTATGCCATCAATGCCTCCTTCATCAAGACTCCAGCCAGAACTAGCGTCTCGTAGCACAGATCCTCATAGGTCATCCCTCTCTTCACCGCGACTTCGCGCTTAATCAGCATCTCCCCTGTGTCTATGCCATTGTCACAGAAGTGACAGGTTGAGCCGACGCGGATATCGTGGTACACCGACCATGCAGGTGAGGCCGAACCCCTGCATTCGGGCAGCAGTCCGGGATGGGCGTTGATCACCCCGTCGGAGGGGTAGTCGAGTATCTCCCCCCGGATTATTCGGGTCCCTCCGAATACGATGAGGTCGAGCTCCAGCCCCTCTAGATGAGGCATGACCTCGGGTGATTTGTGAATCGGGACAGGTACCAGTAGGATTCCGTTTTCAGCAGCCTGCTCGGCTATGGGTGGGGCTATTGGGTTGCCCTCGATTCGCTTGAGGAACTTCTCACGCTCCTCGTCGCCGACTGGTGAATCCTCCTCTATGATAATCTCGGGCACGAAGCCCTCGGAGAGGATCTGGCGCAGCATCTCGCGGCCGTACGGATGCTCCTTCAAGAGCAGGTAAGCAAATCTTGGCTTGGCCATGGTCCCCGTTTCGGGGAGGGGCCTTAGATACCCGTTATTTTCGGTCACGGAGTGACTCGACTCCGGTCGCGCGGGAAAAGCACGACCTCGCGGACATTGCCAGCTCCGGTCAGTACCATCAGCAGGCGGGCCACACCAAGTCCCCAGCCAGCGTGCGGAGGCGCACCGTAGCGGAATCCGTCTGTATAGAAGGTGAAGTCTGCCGGCTCTAGGCCCATGTTCCGTAGGTTCTGCTCGAGCACGTCCACGCGATGCTCGCGCTGACCACCGCTGGTCATCTCGTCACGCCCGTAGTTGAGGTCGAAGCCACGACTCAACTGGCCGCCCGAGGATCCTTTCTCGTCTTCCTTGTGGTGGATGTAGAAGGGTTTCATCGACATCGGCCAGCGCGGAATAAAGTGGAAACCGGGATATTGGGCTGCGACGATGTCGCAGTGATGACTCTCGATGTCGTCACCCCACTCTATCTCGCCTCCGCCCGCCTTGACAATCTTGATGGCGTCGCAGTAGGATATGCGCGGAAACGGCACATTCGGGACCTCGACTGTGACAGGCTCTTGGTTCTGGCCTGATCGGTATTCGTTCACTACATCGATGAGGTTCTGGTCATTGGCCGCCACCTCGCTCCAGATATGGTGGATCATGCGTTCCTGCACACCCATCACGTCTTCCTCGTCCATCCAAGCGCCTTCAATATCGAAGGAGATGAACTCGTTCAGATGACGATAGGTGTCGTGCTTCTCCGCTCGGAAGGCCGGGCCAATCTCAAACACCCGTTCGAGTCCTCCAAGGACTGCCAATTGCTTGTACAACTGGGGACTCTGTGAGAGGTATGCATCTGTCTCGAAGTACTTTATCGGGAACAGATTGGTGCCACCCTCTGCTGCAGCAGCGATAATCTTCGGTGTGTTGATTTCTTGGAAACCCTCGGAGATGAGGTGGTCGCGGCCGTACTGCAGTACCTTCCCTCGCAGTTGGAACATCGCGTTCACATGAGCCCTCCGAAGGTCGAGATGACGGTTATCCAGTCTGACATCGAGACCCACATGAACATCGTCAGTCACACCTACTGGTAGAGGTGCAGCAGCATCGGCGAGAACTCTCGCGGTCGCCACATTGACCTCAAACTCTGGAGGCGGCGCAGACTCGCCCTCGGCGAGTTTCGGAGGACGCTTCTGAGCCACCGTTCCAGTGACTTGAATGGTCGACTCGCGAGTCGCTGATTGGATGGCGCTGAACAGCGCCTCGTCCATGTTATCTTTCTTCAGGAATGCCTGTATGTGGCCAGTACCGTCGCGCAGCATCAGGAAGCAGATTCCCCCGCGCCCTCGCACTGTCTCGGCGTAGCCTGCGACGGTTACTTCGGAGCCAACCATGTCCGCGCCGTTGGACACCACCTGCCCTATGGTGTGGGAGCGGTAAGCCGTAGGCCTCCATCCGCTACTGTCTCTCATACCCCTCTCGTGTCGGGACGGGGTTTTGAATGGTATCGGGCCAGGGGGCTCAATCATCCGACAATCGCTCGAGATACGCATCATCGAGCTCAGGTGGGAAGGCTAGCCAGCGGATGAGCACGAAGTTGAGGAAACCGAACAAGCAGGTGTTGATTAGCCAAGCGACGTAGTGGTTGACTAACCACTTCTCTATCATGATGTATTCGAGAGAAGTTGTCACTGCTAGTTGCGCAGTGTAGCACCAGAACGCCCGGTTGAGACTGGTGGAGTAGGTAAATGTCGATTTGAAGGTAAATCTGTAGTGCATATAGTGGGCTTCGACATTCCCTATGATGTTGGACACGACCCAGGCCGACACTGCTGTGTGGGCTTCCCACAGATTCATCCAGTACAGAATCAGATAAATTGCAAAAGCGAATGCGGAGTTGAAGCATCCAGTGACGTTGAATCTCATGAACTCTCGGAGGACTGTACTTGAGGTCCAGCCGACATCAGCAACCCTGCCCTTGAAGCGATTGATCCAGCCCATAGATGATCTCTCACTCTTCTTCGTGAGGGACAATCTTAGCTGCAATCAGTAGGAACGCAGTGTGCCCCATAGGCTGGTTTCCTGGTCTGACACCACCTTTGCTAGCCTTGACCCACTTGCGCTCAATCATCTCGCCCGCCCATTCGATGACCAGCCCCTGCCTCTGAGCGGATTCCCAGGATCTCTCAAGTTGCACGGTGGTCGGGCAGTAGCAGGCCAGTCTGCCTCCAGCCCTCAGCAGTGGCTCGATAGTCGGGACAACCTGCCAAGGCTCGGCCACATCGATGATTGCCGCATCGAGAGATTGACAGATTCCCGAAACAGCTTGTCCGACTTCGATTAGATCACCGTCAATCAGGTGCCAATCTGGGAACTCAGGTAGTACTTCGGCTAGGCGCTCCATGTTGGCCCGTCCGACCTCGGCATGCTCTGGCCTAGATTCGACTGAGATGAGGGTGCCAGACGAGCCTAGGACATTGGCCAGATGCATAGCTAGACCGGCCGAACCATGACCGCCCTCGAGCACCTTTGAGCCGACGCCGATGCCCATCCAAGAGATGAGGAATCCAGAATCCTTGATGCCAATGACTTGAGCCCTCCTAGCCATGTTCCTGCGGGCCTCGGGGAGAGCCGGGTCGACGATGGACAGGGACTTCTGGCCGACAGTAATCCTATCTCCAATTGAGTATCCGTTCAGGAGTTGCTCGACATCAAATCTCCCTAGTCCCTTCACCTTGACTTCGCCGGGTGTTCGCTGCAGCAGGTAGGCGCGACCGTCGTCCTCCCTTAGCGCGACCCACTCGCTGCCTCCGTCCTCGTTCACGCTTCGGGCCCGTCCTCCGCCTACTCAAGTTCTCCGGCTCTCTAAAGAGCCGTCCCAGCAACTATCCTGAGTACAGCATGGTTATACGGCGCCACGTTAGGGATATTTTAATGACTATAGTGCGAATGCTGTCAATCGTTCAACCGCTGACTCTGGCAACCCTGGTGGTCATGATGTCCTTCATTGGCTTCATGACGATGGACGAGAAGGTCGAGAAGGTCGAAGAAAGAGAGCAATTGATGCAGGAGGAAGCGCCGCTTTACGCTACCAGTCCAGGTCACCCTGTGTTCGGCGAGTACGTCGGCGCACACTGGTGCCCTCCTTGCATGGACAGCGCATCACCCTCGCTTTACAATCTGAAGACGTCAAATCCAGAGGATTTCACATTCGTCTCAATCTTTGAGTCCGAATCAGATGGTTGGCCCTCGGACAGCCCAATAAATCGACAGGACCACGTCATGGCAGCCTCAAGTGGTTACCCTACATTCTCTTTCGCCGATGAGCAGAGTGGGACTTGCTTCAAGGTTGGCGCAGCCGGAACAAACTACTACGACGCAGACTACACGAACGGTGGCTGCATGAGTTCGGATGTCTCCGACTACGCTGTCGAGCTCTCAATCGCTCTCGATTCAGTGACCAACGATGTCACCATCACCGTAGAGTCGACATACCTCGGTTCATCGTCATCCGTGACTGTCTACCTCTACGCAGCAGTGACTGAGAAAATTGGCGCTGATGCCTACGACAATGGTGTACGACCTCACCACAACTGGAGAGAGTGGCTGCTGAACAGCAACGGGGACGGCTTCGAGGAGATGACTCTGACTCCGAACAACGTCGCTGAGAGGACTTGGACTGTTCCACTCAACACCGTTAGGGCCACTTCGGGTAACACCCAGTACGAGAACTTCTGGCCGGTAGTCGCTCTGATGGATGGCCCACACACATCCTACAACGACTTCCTAACTGCAGCGGACCTAGACATGGCACCGCTCATCGATATCGGCATCTCTGATTTCGATGTCGTCAACCAGAATGGCAACCTCGGATTCGTGCCTGGAGACACACTCGACCTAACCATCGAGGTCACCAACTTCGGTGTCGATCCCTACAATGATGGCGGCGAGATATCGATTTACGAGCTCGTCGGCCTAGACGAGGTCTACGCCGGAGGTTCGTCAATCACCAATCTCGCTTCGGGAGGGACCCAGGTCCTCACGATCCAGTTCGACACCTCTGACATAGAGCCCTACGCATCCGGCTCCACGACCTTCAGGGCGAAACTCTCGGGACTGACAGGTGACCGTGTCTCCTCCAATGACTACACGGACGATAATGCCCTGCATGACATGGCCCCGGTCGCCAACCAACCAACCGCCATCGCTTCCACCTCCATAGAGAGGGGCAGTACAATTCAGTTCGAGTCCACGGCTCTGTCTAACGACATGGTCGACGACATGTCATCAATGACGCCGACTCTGCATTACGCTGAGTCAGGAACTGACATGTGGGACAATTCATGGATAGCTTCCTCCGACTTGGTCGGCAGCGGAGGAAACGCTCGCTATGTGTTTACCATCGACGCACCTCTCAATGCTGAGGTGGGAGATTACGATCTCAGGGTCCGCTGGGTGGATGCTGGTGGCCAGTACGGCGACTGGTTGATATCCGAGGAGGCCTTTGAATTGCGTAACGCCCTGCCTGTGGTGCTGAATAGCGATTACCCGCAGTACGCAGGAATGCCGACTGTCAAGGTTGAGACTCAGGAAAGAGTCTCCATAATGGGTCTGGTGTACGATGCCGAGACCCCGCTTTCAATGCTGCAGATTGACAGCAACTCGCCCGAGTTCATCGAGTGGGACTCGTCCTCGCTTGAGATTGTTGTCGAGTTCAGCGCGGTCATCAGGGACAGCCAAGGCAATCCTATTCCTCAGGGTATATTCGTCACTATCAATGACGGTGATGACAGCAACTCAGGCATGATGATGTTCAACGTGGTGGAGAATGGCGCCCCAAGGTGGGCACCGGTCCCTTCGCAATCGTTCAATGAGGGTGGCTCGGCCAGCTTCGGTCTGTCTGAGTACCTTTCAGACACTGATGACAACGGCTATCTGGTGCCGGTTTCTGGTCTGACCCTAGAGTTGCTGGGGATATCTAACGGAGCCCTAGTAGATGCAAGTATCTCGGGACATACCCTCTCCGTCAGTGCCATAGATGACGACTCCATTGGCGTCGTAGACCTCACATTGAGGGCCAGCGACGGAGTCAAATTCTCGGACACCGTCATCACGTTCCACGTACTGAATGTCAACGACGCCCCGCGGATGGAAATGGCTGGAATTGACGAATTCACCGTCGAGATTGGAGACAGGATAACCCTAGAACTCCTTGACCTAATGACGGACATCGATGACCCCGACGAGGAAATCTGGGCGTCTGCGATGACCTTCGTTGCGGGTGCCGCCCAGTTCAACCCGATTACCGGCATCCTGACCATGGCTTGGGAAGAGGCTGGGACTGAGATTGTGACCATCACTCTAGAGGATAGGCACGGCGACGCCAGTGCCTACCTGATTACGGTCACTGTTGTTGACGATATGCCACTATACTGGGATACGGACCTAGTTGCGACTTTCAGCACCATCGAGTATGGTTCAAATCCCTCTGTTACCATCGACAATGTTGGTCAGCACGAGCTCAGTAACATCAGGATTACTTGGACGGTATGCAATAGTATAACTGGAATCTGTCACTCCTCGGGAGTTTCGCACAACTACGGGCCATTCATCGTCTATCCAGTGAGTGGCGAAGGACTTGGGGTAGGGGACTACGTCACCCTCTCTGCTGAGGGCGAAGACGAGAACGGATTCGATCGAGTCACAGAGGAGCAGTTCCGAGTATATGCGACTGAGGTCGAGGAGGTCATCGAAGAACCCGTTGAGGAAGAGGCCAATACCAAGACTGGCGGCATAAGTTCGATGATGTCAGCAGGCCTCATAACTCTAGGACTAATGCTGTCAATCGCTCTTGTACTGGCGCTGGCCATCGTCCTGCGCCGACAAAGACTCGACTCGGAGTCGGCTATCGATTTCGCTTCTGAGATTGAGGCGTATGAAGGAAACGACTCCTACTCTACCGATTTGACCGGAGAAACCCCTCCTCCTCCTCCGATGACCCCCCCGCTGCCACCTGAGGGCCTACCGCCGGGTTGGACCATGGAACAGTGGCACTACTATGGTGCAGAGTACCTCCACCGACGTGAATAATCCCCTCATTGGGGTTTGATACCTGTAACGCACCTTCAAGAAGGTGCCAGCATCAGGAATGACCCCGGGGGAGTACTATGCCGAGAGAGTCTGAGCACACGCAGGACGCAACTGAGGCCGAAGAGGACGCTCTGGAATCATGGGAGGATGGACCTGCTTTCGGCGTCTCCGAGGACAAGGATCCGGTATGCGAGGACTCTGTGGCGGATTGGATTAAGGGGATCGATATCACCTCGACGGTCGATGTGCCGATTCCGGAGAAGCTGGTAGATCAGGTGATTGGCCAGGAGGCTGCTTCGATAGTGGTCAGGAAGGCCGCCCAGCAGAGGCGACACGTAATCATGGTAGGAGAGCCTGGAACGGGTAAGTCGATGCTTGCCCGCTCTATGACCGAGTTTCTGCCTAGAGAGCAACTCGAAGACATCCTTGTATTCCGCAACCACGATGACGAGAATGAACCCAAGGTGAGGACCGTTCCCGCTGGACGAGGCTCGCGCATCATCTCAGAGAGGAAGGCGCAGATTAGACTTCAGCGAGAAAGGACCAACCGCACCCTGTTGTTCGTGGCTCTGGTAGTCGGCGCCGCCCTACTGCTTGCAACCATTTCTAGCGGCGAGATACTGACATTCATCTTCGGTTCCTTTATCCTTGTCTTCGGATACTTCTTCCTCAGAACCCGTCTGACAGCAGGTGACGATGCTAACATTCCGAAACTGCTGATTAAGCACGAGCGCGAAGATGATCCCCCGTTCATTGATGCCACCGGGACTCTAGCCGGAGCTCTTCTGGGCGATGTTCGCCACGACCCATTCCAGTCTGGTGCCGACCTCGCCACCCCTGCTCACGAGAGGGTTGAGCCGGGGGCCGTGCATAGATCCAACAAGGGTGTTCTGTACATCGACGAGATTCGTATGCTTAGAATGGAGGAGCAGCAGGCACTACTGGTCGCCATGCAGGAGAAGGAACTCTCCATCAGCGGTCGATCCGAGCGCTCCTCGGGAGCCCTTACCAAGTCAGAACCTGTCCCAACCGATTTCATACTCATCGCCGCAGGAAACCTCGACAGTGTACAGAACATGCACCCTGCTCTGCGCAGTCGTATCCGAGGATATGGCTACGAGGTCTACGTCAACACCGATATGCGTGACACTGAGCGCAACCGTCGTCGTCTAATCCGATTCATTGCTCAGGAGGTCCGCAACGAGCTCAAGAAAGGATCTGGCAGGCCGATACCTCACTTCGATCGTGGCTCAATATCCCTTATTCTGAAGGAGGCGCAGAGACGCAGCGGTCGCCGTGGAAAATTGTCACTGCGTCTGAGGGAGCTCGGCGGACTTGTTCGCATCGCTGGCGACCTAGCTGCTGAAGATGGTGCGGAACTGACCTGCGCCGAACACGTCACTAGAGCGAGGATGATTGCCAAGCCTCTAGAGCAGCAGGTGGCTGATCGCCACTTAGAACGCCAGGCCGAGTATGCCATGCTGGTCAACCGCGGCAACCGAGTGGGACGAGTCAACGGCCTCGCTGTTCTAGGGGCCGATAGTGGCCTCTCTGACTACTCCGGAGTCGTGCTGCCTGTCGAGGCCATGGTTACACCGGCTCAAGGGATGTCAGGACGAGTCATCGCTACTGGTGGTCTCTCAGACCTCGCTAACGAGAGCGTGACTAACATCAGCGCAGTCGTGAAGAAGCTCACTGGCAAGGACATCAAGGACTTCGATCTCCACGTTCAGTTCCCTGGAACTCACAATGTCGACGGCGATAGTGCATCGATTACTATGGCCACTGCCATAATCAGTGCCTTCGAGGGCGTGCCAATCGAGCAGAACCTAGCTATGACGGGTTCGCTTTCTGTTAGAGGGGAGATTCTGCCTGTGGGCGGAGTCACCGCGAAGATTGAGGCTGCCGCCAAATCCGGCATTCAGAAAGTGATCATTCCCCGCTCCAACCTGCAGGACGTTCTGATGGATGAGAAGTGGGAGAAGATGGTCGAGGTACTGCCTGTGGACTCTCTGGACGAGGTTCTTGAGCACGCGCTTGTCGGGGCCGAGGAGAAGGTCAGCTTGGTAGATCGTCTCTCCAAGGTCATAGACACCATCTCGAAGGGCACCGACACTCAACCATCGGCTTGAGCACCTGCTCGTCGTAATGTTTCAAGTCCCGTATCATCCCCGCAAAGCGGGGATGTCCTTGACCGAACAGCAGAGATCCCCTATGGGAATATTGTTCCTCGTTGTCCTGGTCGACATGATCGGCTTCACCATAGTAATCCCATTCCTGACCTACTTTGTCCAGGATCTTGCTACCGCGGAAGGTGTCATGGATATTGGCAACCGCGATCTCTGGGTAGGCATCGTCATCGCCACATACTCTCTAGCTCAGTTCATCTTCACTCCTGTGTTGGGGTCCCTCAGCGACAGGATGGGGCGCAGACCTATCCTGATGTTCGGACTGTTCTCAAACACTGTCTTCTTCACCGTTTTCGGCCTCTCTGAAAGTTTGGCCATGGCGCTCGTAGCACGCTTCCTAGCCGGCGCCGGTAACGGCAACATCGCCGTTGCCCGAGCCTACATCGGCGACATCAGCGAGCCTGAGATGATAGCGCGCAGGATGGGTATGATAGGAGCTGCCTTCGGACTAGGTTTCATGATAGGTCCGTTCATCGGAGGTGTCCTTTCTGATCCGGCCAACAGTATCGGGGCGCCGTTCGATGGACAGTTCTGGATAGACCACCCATACCTACTCCCGTGCGTGTTCTCTAGCGCTCTTTCACTGGCCTCACTGGCTCTCGCTGTTACTCGACTCCCTGAAACTCTGCCACCTGAGTCTCGAAGTCCCTCAGATGGCTCTCTGTTCAGCGGAATGGGTGGGATGATGACTAACATCGTCAAGGTCATGAAGTTCCCAACAGTATCTACATTGGTTTCGATCAACTTCCTATTCATGATGGGGTTTAGCATGATGCACGGGACATTCATCCTGTACACATCGATGACTCCCAATGATGGCGGTCTTGGATGGAGCGAACTTGACAACGGCTGGATATTCGCCTTCATTGGACTACTGGGTGTTATCATCCAAGGAGGACTCATCGGTCCGCTGACTGACAGGTTCAGCATGCCCCGTTTGATGATTGTAGGGACACTCCTGTGCGGTGCCGGTATAGCCAGTATTCCGTATGTCCAGCATGATGTAAGTTGGCTGATTTTCGCATCATCCGCTGGTCTAGCGATAGGTAACGGGCTATTCTCGCCGACTCAGTCCTCGGTGCTGACCTTCGAGGCCAAATCACGGGGTTACGAACTCGGTATGGTCATGGGAGCGCAGGAAGGCTTTGGTGCCTTAGCGCGCATCATCGGCCCGCTGTTTGCCGCCTACTTGTGGTCTCTTACGGTTCAGGGAACAGGCCTATGGACCTATCACACCTGCTTCAGAGTAGCAGGAATCATATTCGTCCTAGCCATACTGCTACAACTCCGATTGAAATTGAATGGCGAGTCTGTGAATGAGTCTAGAATGTTGTAGTGATAGTATGGCAGTTCCAGCAGCAATTGCTCACGGCGGTGCGGGCCCGGGACCTCCTAGGCAGGAAAATGTGGAGACCGCAATTGCTCGGGCGGCAAATATTCTTGAGGCCGGTGGCTCCGCTGTTGAGGCAGCAGTAGAGGCATGTGTAATACTGGAGGACGACCCTGTGTTCAACGCCGGTACCGGGGCTGTATACAGGACCGACGGTTCAGTTTTGCTGGACGCCTCACTGCATACCTCGGACGGTCGCATGGGATTCGTGATAGCTATGCGAGACACGCCCAACCCGATACGAGTCGCAGCCGATTTGCTGGATGAGGAAATTAACGGACTAGCAGGCGACGGTGCAAGGGTCTGGGCAGATTCCAAAGGTCATCTCAAGGCAGCCGTCGAAGGTAGACCCCCTCGTGTGGGGGCTGGAGATACTGTGGGCGTTATCGCTAGGGACTCTACTGGGACTCTGGCTTGTGCTACCAGCACGGGCGGGACCAGCTACCGTCCAGCAGGCCGGGTGGGAGATGTCTCACTTCCGGGCTCCGGATTCTGGGCCGGCCACGGCCTCGCAGTTGCCGCAACCGGGGTCGGTGAGGCTATTACCAGATCGCTGCTGAGTTACAGAGTCCATGACAAGATACTCTCGACTGAGTCGACTATAGAATCGGCGATGCAGTGGGGTATCAATGAACTCATCGACGACGACGTATCCGTTGGCCTAATCTCCATTGCCTCGGAGGGCGAAGGGGTGGGTCATTCGAACACCGAAATGCCATGGGCAGCATGGATGGGTGAGTCGCCCTAGGGAAGTTCCGGGGATGCGCTTAAGGGGCTCCCTCGGGTGGCCGCGTCAGAGGGATATGCGTGACCGACATCGAAGAAAGGATACAGCAGATTGCGCAGGTCCTCGGACAGCTCGATGACACACAGGTGCCCCGCAACATCAGGGCATCTGCGAAGGACGCGGTCGAGAAGTGGCTGCTCAACAAAGACAAGGAGATGGACCTCAGGCTGGGCATGACCGCATCGATCCTAGATGACATCTTCAACGATGCTAACCTGCCAATTCACTTCGGCCCCCTGTGCCTACAGATTCAGACAGTTTTGGAGACTCTTCTGAACGAAGTTAGACACTCCTGAGCCTTGAAGTGCGCAACACCTGTCGCTTGTCCCCTGGCTCGTATGAAGAACTGGACAAACCTCTCCTACGCCAATGTGGCGACTACCTCGCCCGCGGCACACAAGGCCTCCATGGAATGGTCTGATGCTCTTGCGCGCGGTGGTGCGGCAGAATTCGGTGGAGAGGCCGAGAAGAACGGAATGATGCCTCTACGCAGAGCCGCAGCAAGACTGCTTTCCAGCGAGGTCGCAGATGTTTGTGTGGGCTCAAGCGCGACCGAACTGCTATGCTCTCTGGCATGGGCGGTTTCCCCTCCAAGAGGTAGCAACATCGTATCCACCAGAGCTGCGTTCCCCTCCACGGTTTACCCTTGGAGCAGAGTGGCTGAGGCAAACGGTGCGGAAATAAGACTCGCGGATCATGATGAGGCACTCTATACCAATCCCGATAGCATCTTGGATTTGATAGACGATACCACCTCAGTGGTCACTTTGTCTCACGTCGAGTACTCCAATGGTCAGCGTTACGACCTCAGGAAGTTTGCAGATGCAGCACATTCGGTGGGGGCGTTGTTGGTAGTTGACGCGACCCAGTCGATGGGAATGGTACCAATCAATGCCGTCTTGTCGGGGGCCGATGCCATAGTGTCCTCTGGGTACAAATGGCTGCGCGGTACCTACGGCGCTGCAGTTGCTTACATTTCACCAGAAATCAGGGGTGACCTGAATCCCGGCCTACTGGGATTCCGAAGCCATGTTGACATTTGGGATCTCAGGGCCGACCGCATGGAGCTGCCAAAGGATGCCAGTCGATTCGAGTACAC